>QNAJ01000030.1 GCA_003641465.1 Verrucomicrobiota bacterium
CCAATTTCGGTCCGCCGGAGTCCGGACCGGTCTTGGTGGAGGGTATGACCTTGGCTATTGAGCCGATGTTCAATCTTGGTACCGACGCAGTTGCGGTCAGGGAGGATGGGTGGACCGCAGTTACTGCCGATGGTTTACCTTCGGCACACTTCGAGCACACGGTGGCCGTGTTGAACGGAGGGGCCGAGATCTTGACATGCGCGGGAAAGAGGTAATTGTACTGGACGCAGAGCTGATAAGTGTGATAAGTGAAGCAGCTTTTGAGGCCCGGCTGGCGAATGGGCACCGGTTTACGGCGTACATTCCGTCGTCGCAGGGAAGAGGCGGGGCTCTGAAGCTGCGGCCGGGATCGAAGGTGAAGGTGAGGTTTTCACCCTATTCTATGGCTCAAGCGGAGATAGTGCTTGACAGAAAAGGTGATGTGCAGGGATGAAAGTCCGCAGTTCGGTCAGAAGAATATGTGAGAGGTGTCGGATTGTCCGGCGGAAGGGCGTGGTGCGGGTAATATGCAGCAACCCGCGCCATAAGCAACGGCAGGGCTGATTTTCGGAGGTGAGTAATGCCGCGCGTAATGGGAATTGACATTCCGGGCAATAAGCGGATAGAGTTCGCGCTTCGCTACATTTACGGTGTGGGGCCTACATTGGCGCGCAAGATCGTGGCAGAGGCAGAAGTAGATCCGTCTAAGAAGGCGGACGAGCTTACAGACGAAGAGATAACCAGGATTAGTCGGGTACTGCAGAGTGGATACCGGATAGAGGGAGATCTGCGACGCGAGGTAACGCAGAATATTCGCCGGCTGATCTCGATTGGTTGTTATCGGGGACTCCGGCACCGACGCGGGTTGCCGGTACACGGCCAGCGTACCCGGACCAACGCTCGAACGCGGAAGGGACCGCGGCGGACGGTGGGTGCGGTGAGGGATCGGGCGGCTCGTGCCGCATTGAAGGCTGAATTGGGTAAGAAGAAGTAGAGTTTCGCAGGATCATGACGACGGCAGAGGGAAAACCGGTTTCAAGCGGAACCCCGGCAAGTGAGCAGGCGGATTCCGAGCGGCAGGAGAAGCGTGCCCATACGAGCCGGGATCGAGCTACGCGGCCGGTAATGTGGGGAGTGGCTCACATTAAGGCGACTTTCAACAATACGATAGTTTCGATCACCGACCCGAGTGGAAACGTGCTGGCGTGGAGCTCAGCCGGAAGGTGCGGCTTCAAGGGCTCGCGGAAAAGCACGGCGTATGCGGCTAACTTAGTGGCGCAGGATGCGGCTCGCCAGGCCTCGAGCAAGGGCATCCGGGAGGTCGAGGTGCGGGTGCAGGGGCCCGGAGCTGGACGGGAGTCGGCTATCAGGGCGCTGCAGACTGCAGGATTGACCATTCGGGCTATCAAGGACGTAACTCCGATTCCACATGATGGTTGTCGTCCGCCGAAAAGGCGGCGGGTATAACTGCGGCGGTGAGGTACACTATGGGCCGATATACTGGACCAGTTTGTAAGTTGTGCCGAAGGGAAGGAATGAAGCTCTTTCTCAAGGGAGCCCGGTGTCAGATGGCCAAGTGCCCGATAGACACCGGCCGCCCTCCCCCCGGAATGCACGGCGCGCGTCGGGGGAAGCTGAGTGATTATGCGCTCCAGCTGCGCGAGAAACAGCGGATTCGGCGTACGTACGGTCTTCAGGAAGGACAATTCCGTCTGTTTTTCCGCCGGGCACTGAGGAAGAAGGGCGTTACTTCGGAAAATCTCTTGCGCTTGCTCGAACTACGGCTGGACAACACGGTTTACCGCCTCGGATTCGCTCCTTCGCGCAGGGCGGCACGCCAGTTTGTGCGCCATGGGCACGTGTTGGTTAATGGGAAAAAAGCGGACATCCCTTCGATGGTGTTGAAACCGGGTGACGTGGTTGAGGTCAGACAGCGGCCCAGCAGCCGCAAGTATGCTGAACAGTTTGTGGAATTGGCGGAGTCCCGCGGTGTTGTCCCCTGGCTAGCGGTGGACCGCAAGGCTTTCAGGGGTGAGGTGCTATATGAGCCGAAGAGGGAGGAGATACCGGTTACGTTCAACGAACAGCTTGTTGTTGAACTGTACTCCAAGTAATGGGGCAAGACTGCCGCTCTGAGAGGGCTGCGGCAAGGAGGTGTGGAGATGGCGAAGAGACTGGCGAGATTTGAAATGCCCAAGCGAGTGGTGAGGGAAGAGAGCACGGCGACGGAAACCTATGCGAAATTCGTGGCCGAGCCGTTTGAGGCGGGTTATGGCCGCACAATCGGCAATTCTCTGCGGCGCGTGCTCCTGTCTTCGATCGAAGGCGCAGCCATTTCGAGTGTGCGGATTGAGGGGGCTATGCACGAGTTCTGCTGCATACCGGGAGTGGTTGAGGACGTAACGGACATAATCCTCAACCTGAAAAAGGTCCTTCTGAAGATGTATACACGGGAGCCCCGCAGAATCCGTCTTTCGGCAAAAGGACCCGGCGAGGTCACCGCGGGTGATATTGAGGCCGATCATTTGGTCGAGATTCTGAACCCGGACCAGCATATTGCGACCTTGGCCGACGACGGGAAGCTGGAAATGGAAATGGAAGTCCGTATCGGCCGTGGCTACTGTCCTGCGGAGCGGAACAAGAAACCCGATCAGGAAATCGGTGTGATTCCTATTGACAGCCTGTTTTCCCCTGTCCGGAGGGTCAACTATCTGGTTGAGAATACGCGGGTTGGACAGCGTACCGATTATGATCGTCTTATCCTCGAGATCTGGACTGACGGACGTGTGACACCGGATGATGCTCTCGTGATGGCGGCCGCGATTCTCCGCCACCATTTGGATGTATTCGTGAGCTATGATAAGGATCTGGTGGAGTTCGAGGAGATCGAGAAGCACTATGACGCCGAGCGTGAAGAGCTTCGCAAGAAGCTGAATATGAGCGTTAACGAGATCGAACTCAGCGTGCGGGCGGCCAATTGCCTCAACAACGCCAACATTACGACAGTGGGCCAGTTGGCCCAGAAGACGGAAGCCGAAATGCTGAAGTACCGGAACTTCGGCAAAAAGTCACTGAATGAGATCAAGCAGAAACTTGCGGAGCTGGGACTGTCCCTGGGTATGAAATTTGATCCGGACCTGCTGGAACCAGCCCCCGGCGGGGCGAAGGCCGATCGCGAGTAGGCTGATGAGACATCGCAAGAGAACAGTGAAACTGGGACGTACGTCGGCACACCGGGAGGCCATGCTGGCCAATCTGGTCTGCAGCCTGATAGAACACCGGCGGGTTACAACAACATTGGCCAAGGCCAAGGCCGCCAGACCGCTTGCCGAGGAGGTAGTGACCCTTGGCAAGGAAGGATCCCTGGCGGCGAGAAGACGGGCTGTGTCGTTGCTGCGACAGCGCGAGAGGGTGCGCACGCTGTTCGAGAACATCGCTCCGGCGATGCAGAACCGTTCCGGCGGGTATACCCGAATTATTCGTCTTGGGAAGCGGCGGGGAGACAATGCCGAACTGGCGATCCTTGAGTGGGTAGATTATCAGCTTCCCGTGGAGGGTAAGAATAAGAGAAAGAAGCAACGGACGCAGTCCGCTGCCGGGGCGGCGGAATCTGTCAAGGGCCCGTCGGGTGAAGGAGAGCCTGGGGTACCAGGCGGGGAGAACGAGGCCGGGACGGCAGCCACCGAACAGAAAAAGACTCCCTTCTGGCGGCGCTTCCGCAAGAAGCCGGTGGACTGAGGTGGGGGGCGCGGGGGAGGAGAGCCCCTATTTGCGGTCAAGATGCCACTGCAACAGCGGCAGGTAGTTTGAGCTGCTGTTGCGCAGCATGAACTCGACGAGATCCTCCGGCGAATACAATCTTGGACGCCGGTTCTCCCAGGAAAAGATGGTGCAACGGCTTCTCCATCCGTTGGGGTGTACAATGAAGACGGCTGGTGTCTTGTGTACGCGGAATCGTCGCGCCAGTTCCTCGTTCTGGGGGTTACCGGGTAGATCTATCCGCACCTTGATGTACTCCCGGAGGATCCGCCTTACGGTCAGAGTTTTCAGGCCTCTTTTCTCGTACCAGGCACAGAGCCCTTTCTCGTTGGGAGTATTGGGACGCGCAAAGTAGACAAATATGTCTGCACCACAATTCTTCTGGATACCTAGGGCCTTCTGGTATCCGGCTGCTCCATGAAACCACTTCCGGGGAGGGTTCAGACCGGTCTTGGGAGGCGGCTTCCCGTAGGACGAGCAGAACGATACTACCAGGAAGCAGAGTCCCAGTGCTGACGATCGAAAAAACACGTGGCTATCATAATGCTATGCCGCGTGTTAGTAAAGTATCCGGATGAGCAGGAGGCTAATCGGAAGGGTAACCGTGTGAAGATTTGCACCGACGTAGCTTACAGTGAAGACAGAGCTGCCGCGGGAGTGGTGGGCTTTCGGGATTGGGGAGATTCAGACCCGGCTTTTACTGCCACCGTGATCTGTGACACGGTGCAGCCCTATATTCCAGGAAAATTCTACCTGCGTGAATTGCCGTGTCTTCTGGCGGCGATACGCAGATTGAGGGGCATAGATCTGGAGGTGATTCTGATAGACGGCTACGTATGGCTGGCACCCGGTCAACGTTGGGGATTGGGAGCTTACCTGCACGAGGCAGTCGGTGGGATTGCTGTCGTCGGGGTTGCCAAGAGCAGGTTTCGAGGTGCTGAACAGGAGGCCCGGGCAGTGTTCCGGGGCCGGAGTCGGCGGCCGCTGTATGTGACGGCAGTAGGACTGGACGTCGATTTTGCGGCGGCTATGGTCGAGCGCATGGCCGGAGCGGGGAGAATTCCGGCGCTGGTCCGCCGGGCAGATCGCCTTGCACGTAGGGGGATTATTGGCGGCAACTAAATCACTTGACGGAATAGCAGCTGGTGTCGCAAAGTTACAGCGATTTCCCGGCTGGGAGCGGCGGGAGCCGAGTTTCTGTTTTCCGCAAACGGATGGCAGAAGAGGAAATCTGCAAGCCGGCCCGGGGAAGCGGAGGGCGGCAGCAGGAGAGAGGGCGAAATGTTCGACTACTTGATGGGACTGTTCTCGAATGATATCGGGATTGATCTGGGTACAGCGAACACGCTGGTGTATGTGAGGGACCGTGGAATAGTCCTTCGGGAGCCCTCGGTGGTCGCGATCCAGTCAGGTACCAACCGCGTACTCGCTGTGGGTGATGAAGCGAAGCGTATGCTTGGAAGGACTCCCAGCAGCATCGTTGCTGTACGGCCTTTGAAAGGAGGAGTGATTGCAGATTTTGAGATTACTGAGGCAATGCTCAGGTACTTTATTCGGAAAGTGCATAACCGGCGTAAGATGGTTCGGCCGCGCGTCATAGTTGCAGTACCCAGTGGTATTACGGAGGTCGAAAAAAGGGCGGTGAAGGATTCGGCCCTGCGTGCGGGGGCGAGGGAGGTCTATCTGATTGAGGAACCCATGGCTGCCGCTATTGGGGTTAACCTGCCAGTCCAGGAACCGGCGGGCAATATGATAGTTGATATCGGCGGCGGTACCACCGAGGTAGCCCTGATTTCGCTGGCGGGGATAGTTATCAGCCGGAGCGTGCGTGTGGGAGGGGATGAGATGGACGAGGCTTTGGCCCAATATCTTAAACGGGTGTACAACTTGATGATCGGAGAAAGGACGGCGGAAGAGATCAAGATATCCATCGGGTCGGCCTACCCGATGGAGCAGGAGATGAGCATTGAGGTCAAGGGAAGAGATCTGGTTACGGGACTTCCCAAGACGCTGACAATAACTTCGGAGGAGGTCCGTGAGGCACTGCAGGAGCCGGTTTCCACCATTGTGGAGGCGATCCGGATTACCTTGGAACGCTGCCCTCCGGAATTGGCGGCGGACCTGGTAGATCGCGGCATGGTGCTGGCCGGCGGCGGGGCACTTTTGCGAGGAATCGACAAGCTGATCGCCGAGAACACCGGGTTGCCGGTGCATATTGCCGACGATCCGCTCAGCGCGGTCGCCGAAGGTACCGGTGTGGTCCTCCACGAGCTGAACTTCCTCCGTAAGATTGCAAGCTCAGAGCGCTGAGCCGCGAGAATCGTTGGCGCTGTGAGCTTCCGCACGTTCTGTCTCCGGCCTTGGCAGTAAGGGAACGCTCTTGCCGACGGTGGCGGGATGCGCAGGTGGACACCCAGATATCTGGTATTGGCGTTGGTGGCAATAATTCTTCTGGCTCTTCCCGAACGGCTGGCGGTAGTGCTGAAGAGACCAGTGAGAGAAGTACTCTATCCGGTGCAATCCGGAACTACGCGGATATTCCACCGTCTTCGGGAGACGGTGGCTATGGTCCGTGGAATTGGTGGACTGGCAGCGCGGAACCGTAAGTTGCAGTCGGAGGTAGCCTGGTTACGGCTGAGGCTGCGCCAGCTTGAGCGACTGGAAACGGAGAACCGTAAGCTCCGGGAAATGCTGCGGTTCACGGCAAGGACCGGCTACGATCTGATTCCTGCAGAGGTGATCGGCCGGGAGGCGAGCGGGTGGTGGAGCACTGTGCGTATCGGGGCAGGCTCCGAAAAGGGGATTCAGCGCGGTGCCGCGGTTGTTACGGTTGATGGCTTAGTCGGGAAGGTTGTTGAAGTCTCTGCACATACGGCCGACGTGTTACTTCTTAGTGACCCGTCCGCATATATTCCGGCAGTGGTACCGAAGTGTGAGGCTTACGGCATTGTCAAGGGGACAGGGCTGCCACCTGAGATGGGACCCACGTGTGAGATGGAATTTGTGCACCGCGAAGCGAGGATCGCAACCGGTGACGAGATAATTACTTCGGGCTTAGGCGGCGTCTTGCCTCGTGGGCTGCTTATCGGCTACGCGGAACAGGTTACGGAAGCCGAAGGAGGGCTCTATCAGCGCGTGGCGGTGACACCCGCGGCGAACCTGGATGCGTTAACTTATGTTTTGGTAGTGGAACGGGTTTCTGGCGGAGGGAGCTCCGGTGGGCAATGAAATTATTGTTTTCGGGCCGCTGTTGTTGCTGTGTGCGGCAGCGGAGGGAATCGGAGGTGTGCGGTTGCTGGGGGGATGGATCTCACCTCCCTTCCTTCTGTCGCTGGCAGCATACTGTGCGCTGACAAGGCGCACCTGGATCGTGGCAGTGGAAATCGCGCTGACGGGGATTGTACAGGATAGTCTTTCCTTTACGCCCCTGGGATTCTCGGTAGCGATGTTCGGTCTAATGGGGGCGGTTCTTGAACGTACCAGGGGGCTTCTCTATGCGGATCACTTGATTACACAAGTCGCGTTGGGCGGCGTCCTCGGGGCAGTTTTCGGGTGCAGCGGGGCATTGGCCTACATTGCGCGAGGTGCGATGCCGTCTTTTTCGGCGGCGATTCGGGTAATCATCGGTATGTTCATCGCGGCGGCCGTGACGACGCCGGTGACATTTTGGATCGGAGCCCATCTGGATCGGATGGTAGGCAGTCATGCCGGAGCACGTTGAGAGAGTGAGGCGGAGATCCGCATCCATCGGGTTCCGCATACGGGTGGTTTGGATGGGTATGATCGTGGCCTTTTTTTTCCTGGGGACCGTGCTGTGGCGTATGCAGGTGGCCAGCGGTGAGCACTATCGCCAGCGACTCATGCGGCAGAGTACGCGGAGGGTACGCCTACCGGCACGACGGGGAAGGATTTTCGACTGTAGAGGCGCCATATTGGCGGATAACCGCCCGAGTTATTGTATCGCGATACACTTTGAGGAGTTACGCCAGCGCGGGCCGTGGTCCCGTACTGTTGAGTATGTAGACAGTCTGCTGGACCGGCTGGCGGACATGCTGGGCCTGCCACGCAGGATCTCGCGGGAGGACATACGCATGCATATCCGACGCCGCCTGCCGCTGCCGCTGATTGCGTGGCGGGATCTTGACGATGTGGCTCTGGCTCGCTGGGCGGAACTGGCGAGCAACATCCCCGGCGTGGAGCTCTATGTTGACTCCGTCCGATGCTATCCCTTCGGGCCGCTGTTCTGCCATGTGGTAGGCTACGTAGGAAGGGCAGCCGTAACGCCGTCCGGCAGGGATTTCGACTATTACCTGCCGGAGTACGAGGGCCGGCGGGGAGTCGAGAAGACCTATGATTCTTTACTTCGAGGCAAAGCTGGCGGGAAAGTGGTGCTGGTGGATGCTTCGGGATTCCGCTATCGGGATCTGGTCTCCAGGCCGGCGAAAGACGGTGCGGACTTATGGCTGACGTTGGACGTACGGATTCAGCAGGCCGCCTTTGATGCACTGGGAGACAGGGCTGGCGCGGTGGTAGTTCTAGGCCCGCAGGACGGACGGATCCTGGCGCTGGTCAGTTCACCCGGATTTGATCCGAACATGTTTGTCCCCGCGATTTCGCCTGCTGACTGGAATGCGTTGCTTGAGGACTCGCGCAGGCCTTTGCTGAACCGTGCCATTGCCGGCGCTTACGTTCCCGGGAGCACTATCAAACCGCTCGTAGCAATGGCGGCGCTTTCAACTGGCGCGGCCGGCCGTGATACAGAGTTCACATGCCCCGGCTATCTGGACCTGGGAGGACGCCGCTTCCATTGCTGGTACCGGAAAGGGCATGGGCGGCTCAACATGGTAGCGGCCCTGCGGTACTCATGTAATGTGTATTTCTACAGGCTTGCGCTTCGGTGCGGGCCCGAGCCTATCTGGCGTCTGGCGAGAGAAGTGGGACTGGGACGCCGGACCGGTGTTGATTTAGATTATGAACTGTCGGGATTGGTGCCGGACCGCGAATGGCATCGCCGGCACTTCGGGCGCGGCTGGTCCGACGGCGATACGTGCAACCTAGCCATTGGGCAAGGGGCTATCGTTGTTACTCCGTTGCAGATGGCTGTGGTTGCGGCAGCCTTTGCTAACGGGGGCCGGATGGTTCGGCCGCATGTGGCCGACCGGATAATACGGAACGGGGTTTCGAAATTCTTGGGCCGCGGCCCGGAGACCGCTGATTTGGGCTGGCGGCCGCAGGATGTGGAGGTGGTACTGGAGGGCATGGCTGAGGTCGTCGGAGCACGGGATGGCACCGGGCGCCGGGCGGCTCTGCCGGGATATCGGATTGCCGGCAAGACGGGTACCGCCCAATACGGCCCGGAGGACGACCGGAAGAAATACTGCTGGATGATCGCATTTGCGCCGCTGGAAAAGCCACGGTACGCAATCTCGGTCGTACTCGACGAGGGACAGAGCGGTGGTCAGGACGCTGCACCAATTGTCAGAGAGGTCCTTAAGAGGTGCTTTGAAGCGGAGGCATGCGAATGACGCCACTACCTTCGGCGACAGGATGGAATCGGCTCCGCCGTTTCGATTGGATGATGATGGTGGCAGCCACAGCGCTGATGGGGGTTGGGATCTGCTTCATATACAGCGCATCCTTTCATGGAGATCCCTTGCGCGTCGCTCCGTACTACCGGAAGCAACTGATATGGGATGGACTGGGACTGCTGGTATGCATCCTGATGGGAATGACGGATTACCGCCGAATCCTAAGGGGTGCCTGGGTCTGGTACGGTTTAGCTGTCGGGCTTCTTCTGCTGGCAATCGTGGTGGGCGTTTCGATTCGCGGCGCACAGCGCTGGCTATGCATTCTGGGAGTATACGTCCAGCCTGCGGAACTGGCCAAGATTGTATTGGTCGCGGTTCTTGCAAGATATCTGGGATCCAGCGTGCGGAGAGTCGGCAGCTGGCGGATTGTGCTTACTGCCACTTTGACTACCGGTATCCCGTTTGTGTTGATTTTCCGGCAGCCGGACCTTGGAACCGCTGCCGCGTTGATTCCGGTGTTGCTGATCATGCTGTATGTTGCTGGCGTCCCCGCACGGATACTCGTGTTCCTGTGCATTCTGGGTCTCTTGTTTGCTCCGTTGGGATGGCTGGTGCTGGACGAATATCAGACGAACCGTATTCTCTTTTTTCTGGACCCTGGCAAGGATCCCTTGGGAGCCGGATGGAACAAGATCCAGTCGGAAATTGCGGTTGGGTCGGGTGGTCTTTGGGGAAAGGGTTTTCTCAAGGGAACCCAGAATATCCTTGGCTTTCTTCCGCGGAGCGTTGCTCCGACAGATTTTATTTTCTCGGTCATTGCAGAGGAGGCTGGCTTTATTGGAGCGGCCGTGATACTGGTACTCTACTCAGTGATACTGAGCGCCTGCTTGCGGACGGCCTTGTCTGCCCGCGACGTCGCCGGAAAATTGTTGTGCGTGGGCGTGGCGGTGCTGCTGTTTTTTCACGTCTTTGTGAATATAGGTATGACGGTGGGGTTGTGTCCGATAACCGGACTGCCACTGCCATTGGTGAGTTACGGTGGCAGTGTAACGGTGGCCTTGATGGCGGCTCTGGGTATGGTGCAGAGCGTGCGTGTCTTCGCCACACGGATTTATGGCTGAGTTAAGGAGGGAGGAGCAATGTTGTTGGCAAGAAAGAGTAAACTGCGCAGAGATGTCATTATCAACGTCGAACCTCTGGAATCGCGAGCTGCTATTCTCGAAGACGGTCGGCTGGAACATTTTTTCATAGAACGTCCTACTGAGACGCGCTTGGTGGGGAGCATCTTCAAGGGACGCATCCAGAATCTCGACGACGGTCTTCAGGCGGCATTTGTAGATATCGGGCTGAAGAAGAATGCGTTTATCCATTACTGGGACATGATACCGGAGGATGCTGCCAGATTGTTGGAGGTGGAAGAGGGTGGAGGGGCGCCGCAATCGCGAAGGAAACGGCATTCTGCCGGAGAGATAGCTAAGCGGTTTCCAGTAGGCTCGGAGATCGTGGTCCAGGTGACCAAGGATGTGATAGGGACCAAGGGACCGCGTGTCACTGCGAATTTGAGCATACCCGGACGGTATCTGGTGATTATGCCGGGAAGCAAGTTGAAGGGGGTTTCCCGTAAGATCGAGGATGCCAA
>QNAJ01000031.1 GCA_003641465.1 Verrucomicrobiota bacterium
AAGGGACGGAAGTTTCCGCGGTTGGGACGGGTATCGGTCTACTTCGGAGAGCCCATAGTCCCGGAGGAGATTGCGGCGTGTGCGCGGTCCGCTGATGGGCGAGCTGATTTCGGGGCGGTGTCAAAGCTGGTCATGGATCGTATCCGCAGGCTTGCTGAAAGTCGGCCCGGTCCGGCATGAAGTCCGTGTGTACGGCCTCCGGACTGCGCGCGCCTTTAAAAATATTGTCAAGCAAAACTGTCGCTTATATAAATTCCGTCAAGAAATACTATTCCTCAGCCGAAAAAAGGTCGAACTCCCTTGACACGGCCCGCCGTGCAGGTGGCATACTCGGGAGCAAAGGGGCACCGTGGACGGAGGCCGGCCCATGGCGCGAAAGCAGATATCACCTGCCTGGGGAATAGTTATCTCGGGGACCCGCTCCCAGTTCCTGGATGCAGATACGGAAGTAGCTTTCATTACCTTGGGCAATATCCCTGTTCTGGGATGGTCACTGAAGGCCTTCGAAGAGGCTGCCTCCGTGGAAGCAGTGCTGGTGGTCGCTGGGAAGACGAGGCTGGCAGAGGTGGAAAGTATGGTGCGGCTGCTGGGATACGGAAAGGTACGCAAGATTGTGGCTGGCGGGACCCAGTGGCTGAAATCGGTTCAAGCCGCGGTGGATGTTCTCGAGGATGAAGAGCCGGAATCGGTGGTGCTCCATTCCGCCGCGAGGCCGCTGGTGACAGCTGGAACCATTGAAAGCTTATTGAGCGCCTTGCGGCGCTTTGACGGGGCCGTCGCCGGTACCCCGCTGACGGAGACCGTCAAGCTGGCGGCATCCAACGGCCGGGTGACCAAGACGGTCACCGAAGGCCAGTGCTGGTGCGCGCACACCCCCCAGGCATTCTTTTTTTCCGACCTCAAGCGGGCAGTCAGTGCAGCTCTAAAGCGAAAGCAGAAGGTGGAAGAAGATATTTCCGTCCTTTGGGAAAAATCCAAGAAGCAGGTGGTCATGGTTGCAGAGGATATCGAGAATATCCAAATTTCCCGGTACGATCAGCTTCACCGGGTGGCTGCCCTGATGCAGGGCTCAGGCAGCACCTGAGCTATAACCGGCAGCGCGAGACGCACCCAGGACGTCGCCCATCAGGAGCAAAGAGCAGCCCTTTCGCAAGTGTGCAGGACGCGCTCAATATCTTCCAGACGATCGGGATAGTAAGCCCGCAGCCAAGCTTCGCGGTAGCTTTCGCGGAAATGACGGATGATTCCGGCAAGCCGCCGGGGGGTAAAGCTGCGAAATTTGTTCAGTGCTGCAGTGATGGCCGACGCACTGAGCGCCAAGGCCAGCTCCCGCCGATCCTGATTGTTCATGAGCGGCCCGGCGGCGCGTACCTCGATACTGTCAGCCGCGGCAAAGGCATCCTGGGAGCCGATGCGTACCGGACAGGGACCCGGCTGGGATCTGGATAATATTCCCGGATCCCAAGGCCAAGAGGGAAGGACAGATTCCGCCCTCCGGTACAGCCGCGCCAGTTCCCCGCTGCGCCTGCCGCCGAAGAAGAGATTGAACGCCTTTTCGAAGTAGTCTTGCGTCGTAGCAGGATTCCAGCTCAAGGCGGCCGCCAGAGCCAGCCCATAGTAGCCCGAAGGCAGCATATTGAAGTGTCCCATGTCGCCCCATTCGGTTACCAGCATTCCGTCGGCAGCCTGCCTCACCGCCTCCCGGACGTAACCCCGGATATTTGCCGCGGAGGCTGAGACATCATGGAATACCCGCCGATAGCCGCGCAGGCCCGGGCACACCACGGTTGAGAGTCCAGAGTGGACGAAGCGGGTGAACTTGGCGAAATTCATTACTGGTTCGTAGCCCCAATCCAGAATGATCACATCAGACGGGAGTCCGGCGAGCACATCGGGATGATGTTCGGGAAAGTCTCCCCAGATCATCAATCTCTTTCCCCAGCGCTGACAGATACGATCGAGATACCTGACGTAGCCGCGGAATTCGCCTATCGGATCCCGGCGCCGGCCCGGTATGCGTTTCCGGCCCAGATCGTAAGGTTCGTCACAGCAGGCATTGAAGTAGGGGGCCGGATGAAGAGAGGCGTATTCTTCGAGGAGTCTACCGGCCAGCTCTCGTGCCTCGCGCAGAGCGGGACACAAGGTGGCTCCCCTGAGGCGTTGGTGCCACGTCATTCTCGCCCAACTGGCTGCCGGAGGACGCTCGGCCAGACACCGGAAGCGCGGCAAACTGAGGATACGACCCATGTGCCCCAGCAGCGCCAGACAGGGGACCAGCGTGATTCCCTCCCGCCGACAGAAGCTGTCCAGCCGGAGTATTTCCTCAGATGAGAAAGCGGACGGAGTATCCGGTATGCCGGGAACTGAGAGGAAATCGTAAACATGTTCCACATATAACTGGAGCATATTGAATTTCAATGCGGATAGTTTTGTCACGTATTGCTCGAGACGAGGAGGCCGCGGAATCCTGCCGCGGGAGACATCCAGGAGGAATCCCCGGGTGGCCAGCGCTGGCCAGTCGCGGATTTCAACGCAGGGAATACCGCGGCGGCACTGGTAGAGCAGTTGCCACAGGGTCCACAGGGCGTGTCGCGTCCCCGCCGGACCTCGTGCCCGGATGCGGATGCGATCGGTATCAACGCTCAAGTCATACCCTTCATTTCCCCCTGATTTACAAATTATTTCCACGATAGTTCCGCGGGCGTCGCACCGGGTGCGTGGTTTGAAAACGTGGACTGTAGCCGGCATACCGATCGCGGCAAATCGGTCGAGCATGCGGATACAAATTTCCACAACATCCCGGGGAGACTGTGGGAGGATCACCAGCCTCAGCGGTAGGTGGGGGGAACACGATCCCTTTCGGGGGGTAACACTCTGTGGCTCCGGCAGGAAAAGCAGTTTCCTTTTTTGATTTTTGCCCGGCATTTGTGTACCTATTCTGATGGACCCGGCAGACGATGTCAGTTTTTTTCGGCCGATGCACAAGCGCGCAGTGGTCAGATACGAGGGACTGGTGCAGGGTGTGGGGTTCCGGTATACTGCCGTAAGTTTAGCCCGGAGGCGGGACGTGGATGGATACGTGCGTAATGAGCCGGATGGGACGGTGACGTTAGTCGCTCAGGGGCCCCGGCAGGAAATCGAGGCCCTTCTACAGGATATCCGGCGGTCTCACTTGGGGCGCTACATAACCGGGGAACACCTGCGATGGGAGGAACCTCAGGACGGGCTGGAGGGATTCGTAATCCGCTACTGAAAAGACTGTGGTGAGGCAATGAGATACGCAATTCTGGGTGATATTCACAGCAATCTGGAAGCGCTCCAGGCGGTACTTGAGGATATCAAGGCCGTGGGAGTTGATAAGTATGTCTGTGTGGGAGATATCGTGGGATACAACAGCAATCCCCGGGAATGCCTGGAGATCGTTCGCAACCTGGATTGTGAGACCGTCAGGGGCAACCACGACCACTACTGTTCGCACGACGAATCGCTGACCGGGTTTCATCCTCTGGCGGCAGACGTCGTGGACTGGACCCGGCAGCAGCTTTCACCTGAGGACAGAGAATACCTGCGGAATCTGCCCCTGGTGAGACAGGTGGAAAGCTTTACCGTGGTGCACAGCACTTTGGACAATCCCGATATGTGGGGATATGTATTCGACGCCCTGGATGCCGAAGCCAACTTCAACTACCAGGTTACTTCGGTATGTTTCTGTGGCCACACCCATGTGCCGTTGGCCTTCGAGAAAGCGGATGTGGTTCGCGGCGGCTTGTATGAGAAGATAAAGATTCAGGTTGGCCGCAAGTACTTCGTCAACGTGGGCAGCGTGGGACAGCCGCGTGACGGCGATCCGAGAGCGGCTTATGTGATTTATGACCTGGACAAGAACGAGATTCAGCTCCGGCGCGTGCCGTACGACTTCCGCATCACCCAGCGCAAGGTGCTTGCGGTGGGACTTCCCAGTCGAATCGCGGCGCGCCTGGCGGTGGGACGCTGATATCACGGGATTCCAACGGGAGGCCAGAGTGGAAGATACATTCCGACTGCTGATTGCGGGATTGTGGGTGATCGCCGGGAGTGCGTGGGGAACGGGCCAGCTGGATATACAGGCCTCGCTGGAACATGACACCTTTCTCCTATATGAGCCCATCCGGCTCAAGATCGAGATTCATAACCGTCTGACGACGCCGCTGTCGGTGGGTGCCGACCGCCAGGTGACTTTGATTCTGGACGTCCGCGATGAGAATGGCGCTTTGCTCCCGCGTGAGGATGGCTGTCCTCCAATCGAGGGCGAAGTGGACCCCGGGGGTACTCTGGAGACCAGTCTGAATCTGCTGGACTGTTATGATTTGCGCCGCCCTCGATCCTATTCCCTGCGGGTGCTCCTGGTTCATGGCGATAGTACCCTTCAGCGGGGCCCCTTTTTCTTTGAAATCCGTCTGGGGCGGAATGAGGCCCGTGAATCCGCCGTCCTCCCGGATGGCGCGCGGCGGCGCTATGCGCTGTACAGCCTGGTGCGCGATGGAGCGGAGAGGTTGCTCCTGCAGGTGGAAAACCCGGATGCCGCGGCCTGCCTGGGGACGATCGACTTCGGTCGGGTTCTGCGATTCTATCATCCCCGCCTGACAGTGGATGCCGAGGGGCGCGGTCATGTGGTATACCAGTCGGGAGAGACAAGCCCTCCTGTCTTCGTGCATGTGGTTGTGGGGCCGAACGGGGCGGTGGTGCATCGGGAAACTGTGGCGCAACCCTTTGGAGGCACGGCCGATCTGGTACCGGATAACATCTGGGGCTACAGATTGAAGAGCAGTGGGGAATGAGGGGGATCCACCTTCATCCGGTGATATCCACGGGGGAGTCCAGCGGCCCGCTTTTCCGCATACCGATTCTTTTCAGATCTGCTTTTGGGTTATCAGACGTTTCCGGTAATGGCCCGCAAGTGAACCGCCGGGAGCATGAGGTACGAGAGTTGACAAGCGCCGGTTTTGTGCTATTGGGGTGTCTGCATTGTGGTTATCCGGATTTGTATCACGGAATCATGGTGGTCAGGAGAGAGGAATAGGTGCCATGTCAGTTCATCGCAGCCTGAAGGGCGCAACGCGCATCGGCGTCAAGAGAAATGTCCTCAAGCGATTCGAGCGGATTGATATCCTCCGCAAACAGGGCAAGTGGAAGGAAGGCGACCGCGCCTTCGGGCTTCCCAAGACCAAGGTCGACTGAAGTCCGCCTTAATCTTTATCTCGCCCGGTGTGGTTGTGGAGCGCGAAGGGCCTGTGATCGCCTGGTTCGGGAAGGCAAGGTTACTGTCAACGGCAGAGTTGTGAATCTGCCGTCTTTTCGTGTCCATCCGCATACGGACGATGTTCGGGTGGAGGGGCTCAAAGTCCGGCCGGCCCCGCCCAGATACTATGTTTTCTATAAGCCACGGGGGGTGCTCTCCACTATGGCGGATCCGCAGGGGCGCCCTTGTGTGGGAGATTATATCCGACGTTTGGGTGAGCGGGTTTTCCCGGTCGGCCGGCTGGATCGCGACAGCGAGGGGCTGCTTCTGCTGACCAACGACGGCGACTTTGCTGAACGGATTCTTCATCCCCGACATCACGTCGCCCGGGTGTACCAGGTATGGACCGACAGGATGCTTACCGCGGCGGAGCGCCAACGGATTACGCGAGGGTTACGTTGTGACGGCCGCGTATTGCGTGCCGCCGAGTTGAAGCGCATGGGCCGCGAGGGAAAGTCTTTCGTATACCGGATTGTACTGCGTGAGGGACGCAATCGTCAGATACGCCGATTGATGCGGCAGCTCGGTGTCCGGATTCTCCGCCTGCGGCGTACAGCTATAGGAGCGATAACCCTGGGCCGACTGGAACCGGGTGAAATCGCGCCCTTGGACTGGCACAGGATCGGATATCTGCGACCTGCTGCGGCGGATCAAAGCGGGTAAGCTGTCCGGTTGGGAGGCTTCAGGTCCACGCCTTTTCCACAAAGTGCTCAATGATATAGCGGACGGCACTCTCCAGATCGGGCAGGATCTTGGTGCAGAAGCGCACCATCCAGGGGCTGCAGTCCTTGAACTCGAACGGGGAAAAGGCGACCACAAACTTGCCCAGATCGTGGGAGGCATAGAAGACTTCCATGGCGGTACCAATGGAAGGCTTGCTGTAGTTGACCAGCACGATATCGGCATCGCGGATGTCCTGAAGGTCGAATTCGACGATTTCGTTCGCGCTGTCAACTTCACGGTCTTTGAAATTCCGACGCATAGGGTCGAGAATGGTGAAATGCTCTTGCAGCATCTTTTTGGCGGCTTCACGCCATTGCCGTGCGTGTCCCTCATGAACGTCCATTATCGGGCCGCAGAGATAGATTTTTTTCCTGGCACTCATTTACGCCTCCGGCAGCATGGGGTAGTTTCTGCCACCAACTGTCCTGTTCCATCACGGGGGGTAAGTTAAGCATTGCTGGCAGGGGGGTCAAGCTGCCACCAGACTGACTATCTCAGCGGCTTTCTTGCGGTCCGAGAAGGGCCTGAGCCTCCAGAGCGGACAGCAACCGGCGGAAGCGAGGATGGTCACGGATAGGATCGAGTTGCAGATCACCGACTGATGCCAGTAGTGCCTCAGGATCGTACCCGGCGGCCTTGTCCAGGCTATCGAGAGCCGCCTCCACCTCTCCCTTGAGAGCGTAGGCACAGGCATAATTGAAATAGACACTGAACAGCAGGTTGCTGTCGGTGATGAGAGATACGGGAATATAAGAGAGAGTCTGCAGGGCCTCGTCGACTTTGCCCATTGTCATCTGAGTCGCTGCCAGGTTGCAGGCCAGCGCCGGATTCCCCGGGCGTAGCTCCAGGGCGCGTTTCATGTAGAAGGCTGCCTTAACATAGTTGCGGGCTTTGAAATGGAAGGCGCCCAGCCGGTGACAGAGACGGAACCGGAGATCTGCACTGGTAATCTGCGGCATTCCCTTTTCGAGGATCTGGATGGCCTCTTGCAGGTCACCGCGGCGATAGGCTTCCATCGAGTTCTCAAGCAGCATGCCCGTGCGTCGGCGCTCCAGGTCGAGCAGGGGATACGTAAGATTGGTCGCCGAAGGCTGCGGAGCAAGCGCGGTGATGGTCGGCAGAGACAGAAACGTGGTGCCAGTCGGCTGGCGGCTGAATGGTCGCGAAGAGAGCTGGTACAGACTCAGCCTTTTTCTCTGACGATAGTCGAGGGTCGGTGAGACAGGTCGGTTGGTTCCCGGCAGGTAATAGAGTGGAGGGTGATGCCAGGGTGTGCCGGCTGCCGCGGACGAAGCTTCCTTCTTCTCGGATCCCGGAGAGGCGCTGCATATTACGGCGAGGAACGGGAATGCGATCAGCAGTTGGAGGATGATGGATGGCACTGCCGTGACTTTACTCTTCGATTCACCATACTTCATCACGGCAATAATCGTCCTGGCAGGTGGTGTGTCAAGTCCGGTGAAGGTACCCTTGCAGTTATTAGATAGTTTTCCTAAACTGATACCGCTTGCGGCACAAATTGGGACGGGAGGTTGTTTCCGTGGAGGACTAGCGTGAATGAAGAATATTCACTGGTGCCTCGGAGCCGGAAACATCTGTGGACAGCGATTGTTCTGCTGATCCTTGCACTCTGGTTCATCTGGGACGGCTGGTTTCCTCGGGCATCGGTAAGGGAAGCTCATCCGGATCCCACAGATCATTTCTACCTGTTCAACAAGAGCATGGCGGTTCTGCTGGTGGTCGCTTCACTGATTTTCTTTTACGTGCATCTGGTTGCCGGATAACATGGCAAAGGCAATCCGTCACTGCCGGTTGCAGCGCATATTCTTGACCAGCAGCGGTGTCGTGTGGTTAAACCGTTGCAGATCCGTAGTGGTGAGGCGATTGCAGGGAGTATTCTGCAATGACATTGACCAAGAGACATCTGGTGAACCGTATCGCGGCGGAGACCGGGCTTAATCAGCGGGACATTTACCTCGTGGTACAGAAGACTCTGGACTACATTATTGAGAGTCTGGCGAGGGGAGAGAATGTAGAGTTCCGCAATTTCGGTGTATTCGAGGTGCAGCAGCGCAGGGCCCGTCTGGGAAGAAATCCCCGGAAACCTGATCAGGTTGTCCGGATCCCGCCGCGCAAGACCGTCAAATTCAAGCCCGGCAAGGTCATGAAGCAGCTTGTCGGTGACTGACCCGGGTGGTTCATCCAGAGGCATTTTTCTCCGGTCATGGGAGAGCAGCGTATAAGCAGCGTCCCCGGAATGCAGGATCTGGCTGGGCCAGAGGCCGGTCTCTGGCGCCGAATCGAACGCAGCTTTGTTGAGGTTTGCCGGAGGTACGGACTCGAGGAAGTACGTACGCCGGTCATCGAATATCGGGATCTTTTTTGCCACTCTCTGGGGGAATCCACCGAGGTGGTGCAGAAAGAAATGTATTCCTTTCCCGATGCAGCCGGCCGCCAGCTTGCACTGCGCCCCGAAGGTACCGCCGGCGTGCTGCGCTACGTGGCCGAATCCCGGCCAGCCACGGAAGACCTGCGTCTTTTCTATTACGGACCCATGTTCCGGCGGGAGAGACCTCAGGCTGGCCGCCGCCGCCAGTTTCACCAGCTTGGCGTGGAACTGATCTGCGCAGCGGACCCTGTGGCGGATGCGGAATGCGTGGCACTTCAGGTGGACACGCTCCGCGCTGCGGGTCTCAGCAATTTTGTGCTGCGGATCAACACCCGTGGGGACATCGGCGACATGAACCGGGTCACGGAGGGACTGCGGCAGGAACTGCGTCCCTTTCTTTCGGAGCTGTGTCCGGACTGTCGGCGGCGCTATGAGACCAACGTGCTGCGAATTCTGGACTGCAAGCGGGACGGATGTCGGCGGATCGTCGGCCAATTGCCTGATCTGTCCACATACATGAGCGGCGCTTCCCGGTCCTACATAGAGCAGGTTTATACGGTCTTGGGCCGACTTGGAATCGCTTTCCATGTTGAACCCCGTCTGGTCAGGGGGTTGGACTATTACGTGCACACGATATGGGAGGTCACCCATCCCGGCCTGGGCGCACAGGACGCGGTGTCCGGAGGGGGAAGATACGTCGTACAGATGGGCGGCCGGAGAATTGAGGGGGTCGGGTTTGCGGTGGGTATGGAGCGCCTGGTCATCGCCCTGCAGCGGGAGGGATCCGGGATGCCGGAGCGCACCGAAATCCAGGTGTGGCTGGCCGCGGTGGGCGAAGAGGCCCGCGCTGCGAACCTGCAGTTGGCCGGTCAATTACGGGCTGCCGGGATAGCCTGTTCGGTTCCGTTGCGTTTTCAAAGTCTCAAAGCGCAGATGCGCGCGGCCGCCAAGTCTGGGGCGAAACTGGCGTTGATACGCGGGGACGAAGAATTGCAGCGGGGAACTATCCGTTTGAGAGAACTGGATTCCGGCCGGGAAAGGGAAGTACCCGGCGGCCGGATCCTGGAGACAGTTCGGGAAGTTCTCGCGCCAGAGGCAGGGACGCTTGACAATGCCGATTGATCGCGGCAGCATTCCGCGCTTCCGGGCGGGTACGGAAGGAGTGCCGGGGGGCGGAAAATGAAGACAGGGATGCGAACCCATACATGCGGCGAGCTGCGGCGGGATTCAGTGGGCCAGAGAGTGCGCCTTTCAGGGTGGGTGGAATCCGTTCGGGACCACGGTGGTGTGATATTTGTGGACCTGCGCGACCGCTACGGGGTCACCCAGGTGATTTTCGACCCGGAAGACAGTCGGGAGACCTGGGACAAAGCCCAGCGCCTGCGCAGTCAGTACGTGATCGCAGTCGCCGGAGTGGTAGAGCGGCGTCCCCCGGAAATGGAAAATCCGAAACTCGCCACGGGAGAGATTGAAGTCCGTTGCGACAGTCTCCAGTTGCTGAATGCCAGCCTCACGCCACCGTTTCCATTGGAGGAGCGTGATGCTGCGCGGGTATCCGAGGAACTGCGTTTGACTTATCGGTATCTGGACCTGCGGCGTGCTTCAATGCAGCGAAATCTTCAGGCCCGGCATCGGCTCGCCCTCGCAGTCCGGAATTACCTGAACCGGATGGGATTTGTCGAGGTGGAGACGCCGATTCTGGGCAAGAGCACTCCGGAAGGCGCCCGTGACTATCTGGTGCCCAGCAGGATTATCCCGGGAGCGTTCTTTGCTTTGCCGCAGGCACCCCAGCAATACAAGCAGCTGCTCATGATTGCGGGGCTGGATCGCTACTTTCAGTTGGCACGCTGTTTCCGGGATGAAGACCTGCGGGCGGACCGCCAGCCGGAGTTTACCCAGATAGATATTGAAATGTCCTTTGTTACCGTAGCTGATGTGATCGCCGTGGTAGATGGGCTGCTGGTGGCGCTGTTTCGGGAGTTGAATCTTCCGGGCCCCGAACCCCCCTTTCCGCGCCTGACGTATCAGGAGGCGATGGACCGATATGGCAGTGATCGTCCGGATCTGAGATACGGGCTGGAAATCGTGGATCTGACGGATATCTTCGCTCATTCGGATTTCCAGGTGTTCCGGCGGGCGGTAGATGCCGGAAAGGTTGTCCGGGCGCTGAATGCGCGAAGTCTCGGGCAGACGCCGCTGAGGATTCTGGACGAATGGACGGAAGTGGCGCGCGAGGCCGGACTGTCCGGACTGGCCTACATCCGCGTCACGGGGGGCGGTGAGTGGAAGTCGCCGATACTGAAGTACCTCTCGGACGGGGAGAAGGAGGCTCTGGCGCAGCGGCTGGAGATACGGGCGGGCGATCTGATTTTATTCGCCGCGGAGGACCGCGCGGTGGTCTCAAAGGCCCTCGGGGAACTCCGCCGGCTTGCGGCGAAGGAAGCTG
>QNAJ01000032.1 GCA_003641465.1 Verrucomicrobiota bacterium
CGGTGCACTTTGAGACGCCTTTGGGCGTGGTCCGCGCAGTAGAGGAGGTCTCATTTCATGTGGAGGTCGGGGAGTGCTGCGCAATGGTCGGCGAAAGTGCCTGCGGAAAAACGGTCACGGCTCTGGCTCTTTCACGTCTCATACACTGTCCTCCCGGACGATACGTGTCCGGCCGAATACTTTTCCGCGGACGCGACATTCTCTCCCTCCCTTCACGGGAGCTCCGTCGCCTCCGGGGGAATCGCATTTCGTACATCTTCCAGGAGCCAGCAGTCGCCCTGAACCCCGTATTCCGGATCGGCTACCAGATCGGAGAGGCCATCCGGCTGCACCGGGGAAAGCGAGATGTCTATCCGGAAGTCGAGCATCTGCTCGAAATGGTGGGAATGCCCGATCCTCGGCGCGCCCTGCAGAGTTATCCACACCAGCTCAGCGGCGGCATGCAGCAACGGGCGATGATTGCCATGGCGCTGGCCTGCAATCCGGACCTCCTCGTAGCGGATGAACCCACAACTGCGCTCGATGTGACCATCCAGGCGCAGATACTGGACCTGCTGCGCTCTCTTCAGAGTCGCGTAGGTATGGCGGTGCTTTTCATTACCCATAACCTGGCGCTGGTGCGTGGGCTGGCCCGCCGCATATATGTGATGTATGCCGGCCAGCTGGTGGAGGAAGGCCCCACATCGGAACTGCTGGATCAGCCCCTGCATCCGTACACACGATCGCTTATCGCGGCCGTGCCGCGGCTGCGACGGCGAGGGGTGGTCCTCGAAGCTATCCCCGGCGCTGTTCCCGATGCTCTCAATCCTCCGCCCGGATGCCGGTTCCAGCCACGCTGCCGCTGGGCCGACGAGCGGTGCGCCCGGGAAACTCCGGATATGGTGCCGGTGCTTCCGAACCGGCGGGTGAGATGTTTCCGGTGGAAAGAAATCCTGACGGAGGATCGCGGGACTTGAGCGAGCAGATCCAGCAGGTTCTTCTGAAGGCAAAGGGTATTGAAGTGGTGTACCGTCGTGGCCGCCAGACCACCCGGGCGGTGCGGGGTGTATCGCTAGAACTCGGAATCGGTGAAAGTGTGGGCCTGGTGGGAGAGAGCGGATGCGGCAAGACCAGCCTGGCCAAGGCCCTGATGCTGTTGGTGCCGACGCAGGCCGGAGACCTCTGGCTGGGCAGTCAACCTGTCGACCCTCAGGATCATCGTGCAGTCCGGCGGTATCGCCGCAGTGTGCAGATGGTCTTCCAGGATCCACATGGCTCGCTGAATCCGCGGTTGACGTCGGGTGCCGCCGTAGCGGAGGTACTTACGGTAGTGCGGGGGATGGCCCGGCGGCAGGCGTTACAGGAGGCCGTGTCGTTGCTGGAGCAGGTGGGAATCGATAGTGCACTTGCCGGGCGCTACCCCCATGAGTTGAGCGGCGGACAACGGCAGAGAGTGGGCCTTGCGCGGGCACTGGCGGTCGGCCCGCAGGCCCTGCTTGCGGACGAGCCGGTTTCTGCTCTGGATGTTTCCATCCAGGCACAGATCCTGAACCTGATCAGACGATTTCAGATGGAGAGAAAGCTTTCGCTGCTTTTCATATCGCACGATCTGGCGGTGGTGGGCTATATGTGTCAGCGGGTGATGGTCATGTATGCCGGTGAGATTGTAGAAGAAGGCCCCGTGGATCGGGTCTACGAACAGCCCGCCCACCCATACACCCGCCTTCTGCTGGAAGCCGTTCCGGATCTGGACCGGCCGCTGGTCAGAGGAATTCACGATCGCGAAACGGAGCTTCTGCATCCACCGCAGGAGGGATGTCTTTTCTACCCCCGTTGTCCGTTCCGGGAAGAGCAGTGTCGCAGGGAGCATCCCGAGCCGGTTCCGCTGGCCGGGGGACGAAGCAGCCGGTGTTTCCTCGCTGAGGAACTGGCAGGGCTCGGCCGGGATGAAACCCCGCTGACTTGGAAGGAGCCGGTGGAATGAGAAAATCCGTTTCCGGGAATACCACCGGTCGTGACCTCCTGGAGGAATCCCGCGGATTTCTCCGGGAACTGGTACGGCGGAAAGGTCTGGCCGGGGCACGGATATCCGTACAGGTCGGCGTGCTGAGTCCTGAGGAAGCTATCGGCCGGCCGCAAAGGCAGGATTTTCCACTGCTGCTCGGCCGGGAAGTGATGGTGGAGGCCCGGCTGGGTGATGCACGCGGGCAGGTCTTTACCAGTGCCCCGGCCGAGTATTCCGGACCGGTTGGGGATATTGTGGCGCTGGACATTTCCGATCCGCGCAGTCGAACAATCTTCGCGGCTACGCTGAACGCTGTCCTGCGCGCGTGCGGTCTGATAGAGGGCACCGTACACTGCCGCAATGAGGAGCCGGAATTGTGCGCGGCCGAGCTTGCCCGCCGGTTAATGCGCGACGGAATCGCAAAGGTCGGGCTGGTAGGACTTCAGCCGGCATTTCTCGAGGCCCTGGCGAGGTCTTTAGGCCCGGAGAGAGTGCGGGTTACTGATCTGAATCCGCGGAACATCGGAACGCTGCGGTACGGAATCAAGGTGTGGGATGGGGACAAGCGTAACGGTGAACTTGCCCAGTGGGCGGACCTGCTGGTAATCACCGGATCTTCGATTGTAAGTGGTACTTTTGCGCCGCTGGAAGCCGAGCTGAGGCGGCTGAAGCGGCGTTTTGTCCTGTATGGGGTGAGTGCCGCGGCCGTCTGTAAGATCTTCAATATTCCTCGCTTTTGCATCTATGGGCATTGATGCACGGGGCCGGAGTGTGTCGGGTGAATGATATCGAGCCAAGCCGTGTGGGTCGTTTTGAGGTAACCGCTCAGGATCCAGATTCCCGGGCGCGGTGTGGCCTACTCTACACAGTGCACGGTGCCGTGGAAACCCCGCTGTTCTTGCCGGTAGGCACATATGGCGCCGTGCGTTCAATTGCTGCATGGGAGCTGGAAGGAATGGGTTTTCAGATGCTTCTGGCTAATACCTATCATCTGGCCTTACGTCCGGGGGTGGAAGTTATCGAAGAGCACGGCGGGCTGCACCGTTTCATGGGGTGGGAGCGGGCTATCCTTACTGACAGCGGGGGATACCAGGTGTTCAGCCTGGCGGGGTTCCGCCGACTTTCCGACGAAGGTGTTGAGTTCCGATCGCATATCGATGGCAGCCTTCACCGGCTGACCCCGGAGAGTGCTATGGCTCTGCAGAGGCGCCTGGGGTCCGATATCGCCATGGTTCTGGATGAATGCCTGCACTATCCAGCATCGTACGATTACGCTTGTAAAGCGGTGGAACGCACCCTAGCATGGGCGGCCCGTTGCCTTGAGGAGCCCCGGGCTCCCGGACAGCTTGTCTTCGGTATCGTGCAGGGCGGGGAATACGAAGATCTCCGTGAACGTTGTGCGGCAGAGCTGGTGCGGTTGGGATTCGACGGATACGCGGTGGGTGGGGTAAGCGTTGGCGAGCCTGAGCCGGTGCTGCTGGAGTGGGCGCAGCGGACGGCGCGGATGTTGCCGGAAAGCCGGCCGCGGTATCTGATGGGTGTGGGAATGTTCAATCAGATGGTAGAGGCGGTGAGCGCCGGGATTGACATGTTCGACTGTGTAATGCCCACGCGCTTCGCGCGTAATGGCACGGCTTTCACCAGAGAGGGCCGTTATCCGGTGAAGTCAGCGCTCTACCGCTATGACGACACTCCTCTGGAAGAGGGGTGCGGCTGTCCGGTGTGCCGAAGATATTCTCGCGGATACGTCCGGCATCTGTTAAACGTGAACGAATCGTTGGGAATGCGATTACTGACGATGCATAACCTCTACTGTTACAAGGAATTCGTACAGCGGATGAGAGAAGCGATAGCAAGCGGAAGGTTCTCGGCGTTCCGCCGCGAGACCGCCGCGAAGTATTCGCGCGTACGACGCGACCATCTGGAAAGGGTGAGGCAGAAAAGGTAAGGAGGATTAGGAATGTCTGGCTGGAATGGATGTCTGCTGGGGATGGCGGGTCAGGGTGCGCCGTCAGATCAGCAGTCCCCGGTTTTTATGATCGGGTGGCTGGTAATCATGCTGGCCATTTTTTACATGCTGCTGGTTCGGCCGCAGCAGAAGCGGGAAAAAGAACGCCAGCGGATGATCGAGTCTATCAAGAGCGGGGATCGGGTTGTTTTCGGGGGCGGGATTATTGGGGTGGTGACGAATGTGAAGGACAAAACGTTCACGATCAAGATTGCCGACAAGGTTAAGGTAGAGGTTGTGCGGGGGGCGGTGAGTCGGGTGCTGAGCCGGGGCGAATCGCCACCCGAAGACGTGGAATGAGTGTTGAGTGAACGGGAGGATCGTGATGAAGGCTGCCGGTGACGTGGTGGATCGGTACGCGTTTTGGAAGTGGCTTCTTCTTCTGGTCCTGCTGAGCTGGTCGATGGTCCTCATTACGCCGCTGAGCAAGAAACTGAAGCTGGGACTGGACCTGCGGGGGGGCACCAGTTTTGTCCTGGAGGTGGATGTCTCGGCGCTCGAAGAGGACGCGCGCCGGGACGCCTTGGAGCGCGCCCTCGAAGTAGTACGGAACCGGGTGGACGCGATGGGAGTGTCCGAGCCGGTTATCTACCCCGAGCCTCGGAACAACCGCATAGTCGTTCAGATACCGGGCTTGCGTGCCGAGGAAAGGCAGCGTGCCATTGAGAATCTCAAGCGGGCGGCCTATCTGGAGTTCCGTCTGGTCCACCCGAAGAATGATCATCTGGTTCAGTCGCTTTTCGAAAAGGGGCTCGCTCCACCGGGATACCGCATCGTCAAGGTCGAGGAAGAGGACGCCAGCGGCCGGTGGATCTCGACTTATCTCTACCAGGAAGACCCTTCCCGGGTGCCTGAGGGAATGAGCCGTGAAGAGCTGAGGGAAAAGCTGGGGTCTTTTCAGGCTCCTCCGGGCTACGAATTCATGCTCAAGAAAGAGATACACCATGGGCAGGAGCTTTACCGTCCGTACTTTGTGAAGAAACGGCCGGAGCTGACGGGTGAGTACCTCAAGACCGCCGGGGTGGATATCCGCCAGTTGGGGCAGCCCGTGGTAACGCTTAGATTCGATGCCAAGGGAGCCCGCAAGTTCGCGCGCGTCACGGAAAATTATGCTCCCGGCGGCCCGAAGAACCCCAGTGCCACCGGACGCCGTTATCTCGCTATCGTACTGGACGGCACGCTCTATTCGGCACCGTTCATCAAGACTCCGATCTACGGGGGCGAGGCGGTTATCGAAGGCAATTTCACTCCGGATGAAGCACGCGACCTGGCTATTGTTCTGCGGGCCGGCGCCTTGCCGGCTCCCTTGCGAATAGTTGAAGAGCGAGCGGTGGACCCGACACTCGGACGGGATTCGATCCGCAGTGGCAAGCGGGCAACCATCATGGCCGGCGTAGCGGTAATGGTGTTCATGCTGCTCTATTATCGCTTGAGCGGCACGGTGGCCGATGGAGCCCTCATTCTCGACCTCCTGCTGCTTCCTCTGGGCATGATGATCGCGTCAGGTTTCCTCGGCCTGCTTACTGCGGCGCAGTCAGTGGGCAACGCCCGTATCTCGCTGCCTACCCTGACCCTGCCGGGGATCGCGGGTATCGCTCTGACGGCTGGCATGGCAGTGGATGCCAACATACTGATTTTCGAGCGGATACGGGAGGAGCTCCGGGGCGGCAAGAGAATCTGGAGTGCCATTACCGCGGGGTATGAGAGGGCGTTCCGGACCATTCTGGACGCGAATGTAACGACCATCATCACCGCCGTGATCCTTTTCTGGCAGGGATCCGGCCCCATTCGGGGATTCGCGGTCACTCTGACGGCCGGCATCCTGGTGAGTATGTACACCGCTCTCGTAGTCACCAAGATGCTGTTCCACCTGATGGTAGGATATCTCGGTCTGAAGAATATCCGGATGATGCGGTTGTTCACCAAGCCCCAGTTCGATTTTCTGGGGAAACGTACGATAGGCGTTCTTCTCTCTCTGCTCGTAATAGGGGGTAGTTGGACCGCTTTCGTTATCAAGGGGGAGCGGAATCTGGGCGTTGATTTTACCGGCGGACGTTCGATCACATTCGCCGTGGGGGAACACATCCCCGTGGAAGAAATACGTTCGGCATTGCAGAAAGCCGGAATCGGTGAAGCACAGATACAATACGTGAAGCGGATTTCTGCGGATCTGGAGGCCGCAAAAGCCGAAAACCTGGAGGTGCGCGTCGCCTTCGACGCCGGCAATCGGGCCCGTGAGGCGCTGTTGTCGCGATTCGGCGACCGCGGCCTGAAAGTCCTGCAGGAAGACAGTGTGGGCCCCAAGGTGGGACGGGAACTGCAGAGAAAGGCGGTTATTGCAATTGTTTTCGCGCTGGTAGGGATTGTTATCTATATCACCCTTCGCTTCGAATTCGGGTTTGCCATCGGTGCGATCGTAGCGCTGGCGCATGACGTTCTGATTACAGTGGGGGTGTACTGCCTGCTCGGCAGGCAACTGAGCCTCCCGATTATTGCAGCACTGCTGACGATTGTAGGTTACTCGGTAAATGATACGATTGTGGTCTTCGATCGCATCCGTGAGAATCTGCGCCTGAGAGGGTCCGGCGCCTCGTTCATTGCCATTGCTAATTCCAGTATCAATCAGACGCTCAGCCGCACGCTTCTGACTTCCGTGACGACTCTGTTGAGTGTGGGAATCCTGCTGTTTTTCGGCGGTGGCGCGATCAACGACTTCGCGTTGACCTTGTTTATCGGAATAATCGTGGGCACCTATTCTTCGATATTCATCGCTACGCCGGTTACGCTGCTGTGGCACCGCGAGAAGAGGCCGGAGAGTGGGAAGACCGGTACCTGAGTTTTTAGGGTTGCGGCCGGCGGGCCTTGGGGCTATATTGCGCCGCCTGAGGGAGGAATCGGAGTGTCCAAGGTGTGTCAGATCTGCGGTAAGCGTCCGGTCAGTGGGCGCAGAATAGTCCGGCGGGGATTGGCGAAGAAGAAAGGCGGAATCGGCCTGCATACTACCGGCGTAAACCGGCGGCGGTTTCTGCCGAATCTTCAGCGCATCCGGGTTCGGGATGAAAAGGGCGCCGTGCGGCGGATGCGGGTGTGCACAGCCTGTATTCGTGCGGGGCGGGTCACCAAGGCGTGAACCATACCGACCTACTGCGGCAAGCGTAGCCGGCCGATGCAGGAAAAGAGTCCAGAGACGGCCGAGCTCAGATACGGGGAGAAGTCACTGGAGCTGCCCGTACTGAAGGGTACCGCGGGGGATACCGCGCTGGATATCAGATCCCTGCGGAAACTGACGGGGATGGTGGCATTCGATCCCGGTTTTGCGAACACCGCCTCCTGCGCCAGTCGCATCTGTTACATCGATGGGGAGAAAGGTCAGTTGTTTTACCGCGGATACCCGGTGGAGTACCTGGCCGAAAATCATGAATTTGTGGAAGTGGCCTACCTTCTGGTGCACGGTCAGCTTCCGGACCCGGATGAACGCGCGCGGTTTTCCGAACTTCTGAACCGCCATTCACTGATTCACGAAGACATGCAGCATTTTTTCCGGAACTATCCGGAAGGAGCCCATCCCATGGCGATTCTGTCGGCAATGGTGGTTTCCCTTTCCACATTCTACCCCGAACTCGAGGCCAGTGAAGACGAGGAGATCGACATCACGGTTACACGGCTTCTTTCGAAACTGCGTACGATCGCAGCCTTTTCCTACAAAAAGTCAGTAGGTGAGGCCTTCGTCTATCCCAGCTATAAGCTGAAATACTGTGAGAATCTTCTTAACATGATGTTTTCTTCGTCCGTAGTGGATTACCAGCTTGATCCCGTGGTGGTGAGGACCCTGGACCGCGTGCTGACGCTGCATGCTGATCACGGACAGAACTGCTCGACCACAACGGTGCGAATGGTGGGCAGCGCCGGTGCCAATCTTTATGCCTCGGTGGCGGCCGGAATCTGTGCTCTTTGGGGCAATCTGCACGGAGGGGCCAATCAGTCGGTTATCGAAATGCTGGAACGCATCGCAGCGGACGGCGGTAATGTTGAGCGGGCGATCGAGGCTGCCAAGAGCGGAGACAGGGCAAGAAGGCTCATGGGATTTGGGCATCGCGTCTATAAGACTTATGATCCCCGTGCTAGAGTCGCGAAGAAGCTTTACCACGATCTCGCCCGGCATCTCAACATTGATGATCCGCTTCATGAGATAGCCTTGAGACTGGAGGAAAAGGCACTCTCTGATCCCTACTTCACGGAACGCGGCCTGTATCCGAATATTGATTTCTATACCGGACTGATTTTCCGGGCTATGGGCATCCCGAGAGAGATGTTTACGGTGATGTTCGCCTTGGGCCGATTGCCCGGCTGGATCGCGCATTGGCTGGAACAACATGCCGATCCCGAAAAGCGCATCGCAAGGCCGCGCCAGTTGTACCTCGGTCCCGAACCGCGCCCCTCCCAATCCTCTTTCTCATCGTGATCCCCGCTCAGTCTTCCGGAATGAGAAGACCGAGTCGCCGCACTGTGTTCTTCACGTGACTGCCTTTCCAGTAGACGCGGCCGCATCCGGGACAGATCTGAAGCGGTAACTTCCGGTCAAGAACATCGGCGGGGACACGATCACGCAATTGTTCCGGATCAGGCGCCGCCTCAAGCGGCAGATTGCACCAGACACAGCGCGAGAACGCATATTCGGTAGTCAAGCGCAGCTGACGGACTACAAAGCGGAACTGTTCGACCGGATGCTCCGGTGCGACGTAAAGCAGATGGTGGGGACGTGGATATTCCTGACTGAGACGGCGGTTACGGGTCAGAAATATGCGGCCGTCACGATTGCTGAGCGCGATAAGTTCATGCGTGCGCAACCTGCGATTCCAGAACACGTCATAGCCGGCGAGCCGCAGGTAGCGCCCGAGTCGGATGACCATGTGGTCAGCAGTGAACCGGGGTGGTGAGAACTCGGAGTGGATGCGATCAGAGGCAGATATCATTGTCTGTACCCAGAAGACGGTTGTATTCCTTTGTGTCTCTCACTAGAATTATTCTTGGTAAGGTGAGCGATGGCCAGTCCGAAGAGGAAGAAAAGGCTTTCCCGTAACGATCAGGTGGAAATCGAGTTTCTGGAAGCGGTAAGGCGCAGATGCCCGCGCAAGCTCGATGTGCTCCACGCGCTGGGGGATCTCTATACCCGCGTGGGCAAGTATCAGGAGGGTTTGCAGATTGACGAGCAGTTGGTTTCGAGTTGTCCCTCGGATCCTTTTGCTTGGTACAACCTGGCATGCAGCTACGCACTGGTAGGTAATCGGGATGGGGCGATGAGCGCCCTGAAGAGGGCTGTGGATCTGGGCTATGACGACTTTGAGTGGGCACAGGAGGACAGTGACCTGGAATCGCTGCGAAAGGATCCGGAATTTGGCAGATTGCTTGAACAGATGAAATTGGTCCGCAGTCGCCAGGGGGCCGGCCATGACTGAGTGGTCGCCGCAGGCCTGCAAGAAAATCGCTGTGGTGCAAGGTGACATCACGCGCGAGCAGGTGGATGCGATCGTTAACGCGGCCAACCGGAGTCTGCTGGGCGGTGGCGGAGTAGATGGAGCAATCCACCGGGCAGCCGGACCGGAATTGCTCGAGGAGTGCCGCCGACTGGGAGGCTGCCCCACGGGACAAGCAAAGATCACCCGCGGCTACAGACTGCCGGCGAAGTGGGTCATTCACACAGTCGGCCCGGTGTGGCGCGGGGGAGCCCATGGTGAAGACCAGCTTCTGGCATCCTGCTATCGCAGCAGCTTGGACCTCGCCGTGGAGAAAGGAGTGCGGCGGATTGCCTTCCCGGCAATCAGCACCGGAGCTTACCGCTTCCCGCTGGAACGTGCCACGCGGATTGCGGTAAGGGAGGTTCTACGGTTCCTGTCGGAGCACCCGGGGATAGAGGAAGTGCGGTTTGTGTGTTTTGACAGTGGGACATACACTGTCTACCGGAAGGTGGTGGAGGAGCTTTGCGGCGAACGCTGAAGATTTGTCGAGCGGGAAGGAGGGTAACTATGCAATTTCCCAGGTCTGCAGCGATCTGGCTTGCTCTGGTTGTGAGTCTTTTTTTCCGGATACCGGGCGCAGCCGCGTCTGCGGTAGAAGCTGATCTCCGCTATTACGGTGTCTACCGGAGTGCAAGGACGGGGTGGGCACCGGTGCCGGCTGCAGTGTCGCCGGAGCTCGTCCCGGGCGTGGACGTGGTTATCTATCGCGTTGGGGCCGTGTCCGCCTTCGACATGATCCTGTCACCGGGTGTAGACGTGAATGGTCTCTCCTTGAGCCTTCCCGGCTGGCGTCTGCTGCATGTGACGGCTGGCTCGGCGGTGTGGATGAGGGAGGGCCGCCTGCTGGTATGCCGTGCTCCGATTGCATATCAGATACGGGGGAGGTCCGTGGTTCGTCTTGCGGCGGGCTTCCGCCGGTGTGGGGAGGGCATAGGGTTCTGGGTGATCGGGCACGATCCTGACTATCCACTCGTAATCGACCCGGAGATCCTCAATCTCTCCTATGCCGGAGATGCGCAGCACGATGAGTTTAATGCGGTCGCTGTAGGGCCGGACGGCAGCACGTACATGGCGGGTGAGACCGTCGTGAGTGGTACGGTGGACGCATTGGTGGTCAAGGTTTCTCCGTCGGGAACTAACATAGAGTATATGACCATAATCTCCGGCGGCAGCAACGATGTC
>QNAJ01000033.1 GCA_003641465.1 Verrucomicrobiota bacterium
CCGTCGGATTCAATATTGCCGATGCGGTCAAGCCTATTGCGCAGCTGGCTGGCAGCCTCGAAGGAAGGCGCATATATCACATGATGAACCTTGCGTGTACGTCCATCCTTTTTGTAGATCGTCGAAATTTCCACCTGAAGTACAAAAAGCACATCCCGGACGCTACGCCCCTCTTCTCGACCATCCGCTGCGGCCAGATGCTTTTTCAGGCGGAACAGGCCGGGGCTAGCCGGTTCGAGTCCCTCCTGCAACTCGCGGAACCACGCCGGATGAGTAAAGTCCCCGGTACCCAGCACAAGAATGCCCTTACGCGCCGCGGCGCGGGCCAGATCTACGAGATTGCAGTCGCGACTGGTAGCCCGCGAATAACGGGAATGAATGTGCATGTCCGCGAAGAATTTCATGCTCAGAACATTGCAGCCGGTTGCAAGACTTATACACAGGCGAGACGCAGACCGCCAGCGCCGATCCCGTCAGATAGCATAATCCTCCGGTGACTCCCAGGGAACACGGTGCGGCGCAGGTTACGGGGGCGCGTCCTTGTGGTGAGCGGCAACCTCCCTGCGGAAGCCGGAATGAAGCCGTCGGAGTAACTCCAACAGTGAAGCGCAGTCCCACTGGCCCGGCGCCCCCGGATCGTCCAGGTACCCGTAGGTCAGGACCGACCCCAGACAGGGAAATACGACCCGCGTGCCTTCACCGAGCGGTCCCATGCCCATCACGCATACCCGCCCCGGCTGCGTCCGCAGCAGAAGTCCGGCGAGAATACGAATATCGCCCTCCGACCGCACCATGGTAGCCACCTTAGCAATCACCCCGCGGGAGCTGAGCATATCGTTCACCAGCATCTCGAGCGTGGTGAGCGGCGGTGTACCCTCAAAGTCGTGGTAGGATAAAATAACCGGCTTCCGGCGCGCCTCCGCCGCGGCCAGTATTCTGTCCCGGAGCGGACTACGGAATTCGATATCAACCGCTGAAGCCTCTTCCAAGGCGGCGGCGAACAGAGCTTCCCGTTCAGCGTCGGTGTCTTTCCATCCTCCTCCCTCGGCGGCGAGGCGCACGGTGACAATCACCGGACACAGCTTTTCTTCGATCACCCGGCAAGGGGCGAGCCATTCGTCTTTCTTGGCATTGATCCGGTCCAGGCGGAGCTCAACTACATCGCAGGGAATATCGTCCCGCGAAAGAAGCTCGTGCAGTGTCTCCTTGCGACAAACGGTACCCACCACCCGGGGAATATCTCCCAGAGCTACACTGCCGATTCTCATGGGTGCCTGCATTATCCCCGATTCCGCCGGCAAGTACCACCCACACAAGAAGCGCATTCATTCCTCCACCGGCGCCCCACCGATATCATACCGCAGGTGCCGGCTCAAGCTCTGCATGGGCTGGCTGCCGCGCAAAGCGGACGGGGTACCTTGACAGCATCAGCCCGCAGGTCTAATGTGTCGGCGTGACATCGGGACATCACAGCTTTCCGTCAATGAGTCCAGCAACCGGTCCGCTGCTGCTCGGCCTTAGCCGGGCCTGCGCGGCGGCGGATGTCTGATACGGATAGCGACCGCGATCCCGGAATCAGTATCCCCCTCCCCGCCCCCTGAAGCTGCGCAGGCCCTATCCAGCGGTTCGCCGGGTGGCGGGGCCCGGTTTCCTGCTTGCCAATGAACCTGTTTTCCGGAAACTTTGCAACTTGAGCCATAAGGAGAGCAGTTATGAAACGGAATCCCGATCGCGTGGTGATCTTCGACACTACCCTCAGAGACGGGGAGCAGTGCCCCGGGGCCAGCATGGGAGTGAGGGAAAAACTGGAGGTCGCCCGACAGCTCGCCCGGCTGGGAGTAGACATAATCGAAGCCGGCTTCCCGGTAGCCTCCGCGGGCGACTTTGAGGCCGTCAAGACGGTCGCTTCAGAAGTGAAAGGCCCGCGGATTGCGGCGCTGGCCCGGTGCGTTCCGGCGGACATAGAAGCCTGTGCCGCGGCATTGGCCCCGGCTGGTAAACGGGCTCGGATCCATGTCTTCCTCGCGACTTCGGAAATCCACCGGAAATACAAGCTCCGCAAGGCGCGCTCGGAAATTATCCGCCAGGCAGTCGCCGGAGTGGAGTACGCCCGCCGGTTCTGTGAGGACGTTCAGTTCAGCCCGGAAGACGCCTCGCGGACGGAACCGGAATTCCTCGCCGAGGTAATCCGTGCAGTGCTGGATGCCGGGGCGACGACCATCAACATACCGGATACGGTGGGTTATGCCATTCCCAGCGAGTTTGGATCACTCATCGCATACCTTTTCGAGCATGTCGAGGGTCTCGACCGGATTACCGTGCACGTCCACTGCCATAATGATCTGGGTCTTGCGGTAGCCAACTCGCTGGCCGCGGTGCAGAACGGCGCCCGGGGCATTGAGTGCACTATAAACGGCATTGGAGAGCGCGCCGGCAACTGCGCGCTGGAAGAAGTCGTCATGGCACTGAAGACCCGGCAGGATCTGTTCCGGGTGCAAACCGGAATCAATACGCGGGAAATCTACCGCACCAGTCGCCTGGTGAGTCAGCTCACGGGCATGATGGTACAGCGCAACAAGGCGATCGTCGGGGCCAACGCCTTCGCCCACGAGGCCGGCATCCATCAGGACGGCATACTCAAGGAACGTTCCACCTATGAAATTATGAAGCCCGAAGATGTGGGCATACCCGGAAGTGAACTGGTCCTCGGCAAGCATTCCGGCCGCCATGCGTTCCGGCATCATCTGGCCAAGCTGGGGTTCGACTTGGCTGAAAAGGAGCTGGAAGAGATCTATCAGGCGTTCATCGCTCTGGCAGACAAGAAAAAGCATATCTATGACGATGATATCGTGGCGCTGGTGCAGGAACACCTGCAGGAAATTCCTCCGGTCTATGTCCTTGAGTACATCCATGTGATCTCCGGCAACACAGCGATTCCCACCGCAACCGTCCGCTTGCGCAAGGAAAACGAAATCCTGCAGGACTCCGCGTGCGGGGACGGCCCGGTCGACGCCGCCCTTAAAGCCGTGGACCGCATGAGTGGGATCAGCGGACGCCTGGTGGACTACAGCCTGCAGGCAATAACTTCCGGCAAGGACGCCCTCGGCGAGGTCTCTGTCCAGGTCGAATTCGGAGACCGGGTGGTCAGCGGCAAAGGCTCCAGCACTGACATAATCGAGGCCAGCATCAAAGCGTACATCAACTGTCTCAACCGATATCTGTTCCTGGAAGGCCAAGGCCGCAAGTCACCACGCAGGCGGGCGGCTTCGGGGACCGGGAAGACTAAGCGCACCTCTTCACGGAAGCGGGGTACCCAGGTCCGCAGGAAGAAAAGAAACGGGTGAGTGACGCCGCAACCAGAGTCTTCGCGATCCTGGGGCATCCGGTAAGGCATAGCCTCTCCCCGCGGATGCACAATGAGGCGTTTCATCATCTCGGGTTGAACGCGATCTATGTGGCCTTCGATGTCACGGCGGAGGAATTTTCCACCGCGCTGAACGGTGCGGCGGCGCTGGGATTCGGCGGGCTTAACATTACTATTCCACACAAGCAGGCAGCCTTCCATCTGCTTGAACGACGTGATTCCAGCGCCGAGCTGACCGGTGCAGTAAACACAATCTGCTTCGGGGAAGATGGCCCCAAGGGCTACAACACGGACATGCCCGGCTTTCTCGCCGCCCTGGAAGAAGCATTCGGAGCCGGTCCCCGGGACAGGAAGGTGTTTCTGCTCGGCGCCGGTGGCGCCGGGCGCGCGGTCGCTTTCGCCTGCGCCACCGCGGGAGCCTCGATGCTGACGATATGCGACATCGACACCTCGCGGGCCCGGCATCTCGCCCGGGAAGTAGGTGAAAAGACCGGCCACCCGGCGGTCCTTAGCGTTCAACCACAGGAGAAAAACACCGCGGTTCGCGAGGCTGATCTGGTAGTCAATGCGACCCCCGTGGGAATGCACAAGGACGATGTTTCTCCGATCGAGTCCCAGCTCTTCCGCGAGCAGCAGTGGGTGTATGACGTGATCTATGTCAAGCCCGTTACGCCGTTCATGCAGGCCGCCGCGGCGGCGGGCGCGCTCACCGCTAACGGCCTGGGAATGCTCCTCCATCAGGGAGCGGAAGCTTTCCGCTTGTGGACGGGTCGCGAACCGCCGATCCCCATTATGCGGCGGGCCCTGGAAGCTGCGGTGTACGGGAATGACGGGGCGGAGACATCCGGATGAGCGCCACTCTGGATATTCCTGATTGGTTCTGGTCGGCGGCTGTTTTTGTGTTCGGCTCCTGTGTAGGCAGTTTTCTCAATGTGTGCATCTATCGGATACCCCGAGGAGAGTCCATCATCACGCCCGCATCACACTGTCCAATCTGTGGAAACCACATTGCATGGTACGACAACATTCCAATCCTCAGCTTCCTTCTGCTGCGAGGACGATGCCGCCATTGTTCGCAAAGGATTTCCCTGCGCTACCCGCTCGTGGAAGCACTCACCGCGCTTCTGTTCCTGGCGGTCTGGCTGCGGTTCGGCCCCGGCTGGCTCACCCCTGTCTACTGGCTGGCGACCGGCGGGCTGATCGTAGCCTCTTTCGTTGATCTGGAACACATGATCATTCCCGACCGGATATCTATGGGCGGGATTCCGGCCGGTCTGCTTCTCAGCGTTCTCTTTCCGGAGATGCATGCGCAGCAGAGCCGTCTGGCGGCATTGGGGTGGTCGTTGGCCGGAGCGGCTACGGGGGCGGCAGCCCTCTGGGCAATCGGTGTGCTCGGCAAGCTGGTCTTCCGCCGAGAAGCCATGGGTTGGGGAGATATCAAACTTCTGGGGGCGATCGGGGCGTTCCTTGGCTGGCAGGGAGTGGTGTTTTCCATCATCGCTTCCTCGATTGTAGGATCTATCGTCGGGATTTATCTGGTTCTCAGCGGCAACAGCGAATGGCAGGGCCGCATACCCTACGGCCCCTATCTCGCTCTGGGAGCGATGATCTGGATTCTCTGGGGACCGGAACTGGCGGCCTGGTATCAATCGCTCGTATCATTCTGAACCGGAAGATGAGGGAACCGCTCAACATCGTTCTCTTTGGATTCATGGGCACCGGCAAGAGCACCGTCGGCCGCGTGCTGGCCCGCAAACTGGGCATGGATTTCGTGGACATGGACACAGAGATCGAGCGGCGCACCGCAAAGACCATACCACAGATATTCGCCGAGGATGGTGAGGCCCACTTTCGAAAACTCGAAAGAGATCTGGTGCGCGAACTCAGCAGGCGAAAAGGGACGGTGATTGCCGCCGGCGGGGGTGTGGTACTCAACCCTGAAAATGTCGCTGACTTCGCCCGCAACGGCCTGCTCGTATGCCTGAATGCAAGTCCGGAAACCATCCTTCAGAGGGTCCGCGAGGAATCGCACCGTCCGCTTCTTGAACAGGGGGAAAAAGAGAGGCGGGTGCGTGAAATACTTGAGGCCCGGCGTCCCTATTACGGCGCGTTGCCCCACCAGGTAGAAACTGATAATCGTACCCCGGACGAGATCGCTGAGGAGATCATCACCCTTTTCCGCCGCGAAGAAAGGGATTGACCGCGCATGCCACGCGAAGAAAATGCAGGTTTACCGCTTGGCGGCAGGAAACACAGATGAACAAGAAGGACCAAACTAGGCCGGCAGCTTCCCGGGGAGTAACCGCAGCTCACGGTCCGTCGCGGGATGAAATCATCCGTGCGGTCCGGGAATACCTTCTTCCCGTGGGAATAGGCCTCATTATAGGGCTGGCGATATTCCTCGGCCTGACCGTCTACCGGTATCAGCGTGAGCGCCGGGCGGAAATCGCTTTCAGTAAGCTCTCCCAGGCCCGCGATGTCGCCGCGCTGGAAGAGATCGCCCGTGACTATGCGCATACGCCGGCCAGTTTTGTCGCGCTGCTCGGGGCGGCAGCCACCTACTACCATAGCGACCAGTTCGGTATGGCCCTGCAGAAATACAACGAACTACTCAGACAGTTCCCGAAGCACCTGCTGTCGCCGCTCGGCAGACTGGGCAAAGCATATTGCCTCGAGGGGTTGGGACAACTGGAACAGGCCCGGGCTGCATTCGAGGCCCTGAGCAGTAATACTGCACCGCTTTTTGTGCGGGATCCGGCCGCCATCGGTGCCGCCCGCTGCCTGGAAGAAATGCAACGCCCGGATGAGGCCCGTCAGGCCTATCAGCGGTTTGTGGACTCGCACGCGGACAGCCCCTGGGCGCCGCTGGCTCGAACCGCCCTGCTCTACGTTGATCAGGATCTTCGCGTAGCGGACCGCCAGGAAACTGCGGCCCCCTGGGCGCTGCCCCCTCAGCCGGGCGATCTCTCCCCTTCTCCAGCAGAGCCGGACTCCGGAGACTGAGGCCCGCCCTCCGGGCCCCGGGCATCATCCTCCCGGTCGCTCTCCTCATCCGACAGTACCCGCAGGCGGGCGTTGATTACCGGCCCGGAGAAAAGGCTCCGCAGCATGCGGGTATGCGGTTCCTCACGGAAAGTCTCGCAGATAGCCCGATAGGCCTTATGCTCGAATTTGAGAACTCCTTCCAGCCTGCGGGTCGGAATATCCTGTATGACGAACCACAGCGCACGCTCGTCGGAATCCTCCGCGTTGAAGAGCAACTGCTTGCTTCGCGGGTTCACCTTCCCCGCATTACGGGTATAAATAAGGTACTTGATGTACTCTATCGCCAGCAGGTCGTATCCTTTATCAAGAATGAAAATCCGCTCGATCAGCTCCGTACGGCTGAAAACCAGTTGTACTTCCGGTAACGGCTCGGCAGATCCGCCGAATTCCGCCAGGTAATTCACCAGAAGGCTCTTGACTATTTTCTCTGCCTCCCGCCAGCGTTCCCCGGCGCCCGGCATTAGGTAAATCATCAACCGTCGCTCCGGATCCCGGTAGAGCAGCTCGGACTCGACCAGAAACATGTAGTCACATTGGGGGCAGGTCACCCGATTGAGCTCGTTACGCAGCAGCCTGCTTTTCAGCTCCGGAAACCGGGAAGCATCCACCACCTCTACCAGGAAAGCCTCGAATTCTCCACCGCAGTGCGGGCATTTCAGTTCACAGCGCTGTCCCTGATCTGCCGCGGATTCCTTCTTCTCCGTTGGATTCATGGTTTCCTCTTGTGCGACACGGCCGCATCTGTGCTATATTGAACGTAGACCGCAGGCCCACTATAGGGCAGGCGGCCCGGTGAAACAAGGAGCCCGATGTGATCGGCCTTCCGTCTGTCACATACGCGACAGCAGGTACCCTCTCCGGCGGCAGGGTGCCGAACATGCCCGGCCGCCGGCCGGAATTATGCCGATCAGCATCGCCGAATTGGCGTGATGAGAGAGTTCGCTATGTTTCGACGGACAGGAGTAACCATGAAGAGCTTTCTGAAAAACATCCGGATGTGGTGGAAGCTGCGCCGCTCCGTCAAAGGGGCACGCAGCACCTATATAGTGGACGGAAGCGATCTCAATCAGGAACTGCGGTCGCGGCGGCGCATGGCGCCCCGCGAGCAGCTGGCGCTGCTGGATCGCGTGTCCCGGTTCGCCCGCCGCGAAAATATTAAACTGGTTGTGGTCTTCGAGTCACGGCCTCTGCGTAAGGTCCCCCAGGGAGCCGAGTATCGCGATGTGGCCGTCTACTATGCAGGCATGCGGGACAACCTGGCGGATACCATCCTGAACCTGATGCACAAGCTGCGCGGTCGCACCGAAGTCACGGTGGTCACCTCCAACAATCAGTTGGAAGACCGTATACGCCAGTCCGGAGGGCGCATCATGCGCTGCTCAACGTTCCGTAAGGCACTGGAGTCAACCAGCGGCCGGGAGCAGCGACGGGAACGCCGCCCCCCGCGCAGGCGCTCAGCCGAGCAACCGGCGCCGTCCCGCCGGGAAAGCCGCGGGCCGGGTGATACCGTCGAGAGCATGATAGACGTTGTCCGGTAGCGAACCGCACCGTATCACGGCTGTTCGTTTCCGGCGGATCTGTCGTCGGTGAAGGTGAGCTCCGCAATATAGGGAAGCTCGCGGTAGTAACTGTCGTAATCCAATCCGTAGCCGACCACGAAAACATCCTCTACGGTAAACCCCACAAAGTCGGCGCTGATGGGAGCTATGCGGCGCGACGGTTTATCCAGGAGCACACAACTTTTCACCGAGCGCGCCCCCTTTGCATACATACGCTGCACCGCAAAGTGAAGCGTGCGTCCGGTATCCAGAATATCATCCACCAGAACCACCTCTGCACCACGCACGTCTACGGATATGTCTCTTTCTACCTCCACCTTTCCGGAGGACTCCGTACCGGCCCCATAGCTCTGCAGAAGGGTAAAATCAATGCGGGGATGCAGATGGTGGTAGAAGAGTCCGCGCACCAGGTCGGCGAAAAAAATGAAGCTGCCACGCAGAATTCCTACCAGCACCAGCGAGCCGGCCTCACATGTGCGTCCGATCTCACAAACCAGAGCATCCACCCGCCCGGCAATCTCCTCGGCGCTGAAAAGAACCTTTCTTATGTGATGCGGGCGCATACCGGCTTTTCGACCCACCGCATTTTAGCGCTCTGGCGGGGAAATGCTAACCCGGATTGTTCCGCAGCAGTTGCCACCTTGCACCCATCTTTCAGCCGTGGCGACCCAGCCGGCCCGGGATGATGGAACTTTTCTTGCCACTACACGTTCCTTGGCTAGAATAGCAGCATTCCATATGAAACCTGTAGTGCAATCCGTCAGTTGGAAGCTGGCTCGCGGCACACTGGCCGCCCTACTAGGAATCGTCATCGCCGGCTGCGAAGTGGATTCCGCCGAAAAGGCACATCGCGACGTGCCCATTTACGTAGCGGGCGTATACCGCCACCCTTCGGCAGGTTCCCTGCTGGTAGCCGATAATACCGGCGAACCGATTGAACAGATAGACCTCCGCCAGGATGGCGACGCACTGGAAGGCATAGATAATAACGGGTCCATCTTTCGGGGACGCATAGACAAGGTGGACGGCAGCGTAGCCTCATTCACCATTAAGGGCATCAACACGGCGGGTAATGAGGGAACCATCGCCGGAACTATCAGTGTGGACGGATCCACCGCGGTGATGCGGGGTACGTGGATTGAGGATGCCCTCTATTCAGTGGTATATGGGCAGGCCACGGTTCCCAGTAATATCACCTGCAATCTGGTGCTGACTATTGCCGACACTACCCTCACCAACGGACAGAGCACCACGCTCAGCGTTGCCAACGGGACTGCACCCTTCACGTGGGATGTGGACGGCCCCGCCAAACTTGATGATGAGGTCACCACCAGTCCATCGAACAGCCTTACCTATACCGGCACCAACACCGAAAAGGTACTCGTTACTGTCATAGATTCCCGGGGCTGCGGCGCCACCGGCACCATCAACTGACGCCGGGACCGGATCGCGCCGGGAAAACTCCCGCTTCGGGGCCGGGTAAACACAGCGCACCATCCGCCCGGCACACTGTCAGGGTGAATGCAGCTTGCTCTTGAGGAACCGCATCTCCGGCGACCATTTCAGCAGATCGCTGACAAGCCGCGGGAATCCCGGCAGCTTGTCGTAACGAGACACATCGTGGAGCTTTTCCCCGGTACGTGGCAGCTCGTAATCCGCCAGATTCACCCCACATGATGTGGCACACTGGCAAAGCCATTCTTCAAGGCGCGGCTTCAGCACTAGAAGGAAACGACTGCCCCCGGCCTTATGCCGCAAGACAGATACCGAACCGCACGATGCAACTTCCCGGAATTCGCTCAGGGCGCGCGGTTGGGAAGCAAGGGGATCTTCATCAATCAGGCCGACCGCCGACCCAGCCTTGGCGACCAGCTTCACTACCTCACCCTTGCCGCGCAGATGTCTTATCCGATGGCGCGGTATGTTCAGAGCGTGGACAAGGGCCGTATCGGGATTGCACTCGACGTAAATCAGCACGAGAGACTATTCCTTGAGAGACTGGAGTACGTTTTCCACTCCCAGGATGGGATCCTGATCCAGCAGTACCGAGACCTGTTCGTCGCTCAACCGATGAACCACCGTCTCGTAATTCTGATAAACAGTAACAAATATCGCCACCTGCTCTGCGGGGGCTTTCTCCACTATTGCCGTCAACAGATAGGGGTTGTGGGTGGCAATGAAATACTGGTTCGTCTCGTCCCGTGCTATCCGCTCTCCCAACTGCTTGGTGTAAAAAGGAAAAGCATGCGCCTCGGGCTCTTCGAAAATCAGTACTGAGTCCCGGTTGGATACCATCGCCGCATGAAAAAAGATCGCCCGTTGCAACGTATCCGACACAACCGAATATGGGTAAACTACTGCAACCCCCTCCTGCTCCTTCTGGATTTCCATCACCCGATCCTGCGGCCTGAATACCAACCTGAGCCCGAAATCACGGAAAAGGGCGGCACTCCACTGCCTCAGCTCCCGGTTGGAAAAAAGTACTGCAAACAGATTGCTGCCGCTTGGCGGAGATAACGCTCCTGGCTGGGGCTTGCTCCAATCCGAGGCACCATCATAGCGATAGAACTGAATATGTTCTGCTGGATTATCCCCTCTAGAAGTCCACACCTGCACCGTCCCTTGGGCAACCAGCTCACATTCGAATCTGTCACCCAGTAGCGCGCGGTATGCTTTGCCGCTGAACTCGAGACGCGCGTTCAGGACA
>QNAJ01000034.1 GCA_003641465.1 Verrucomicrobiota bacterium
CCGGTTTGGTGGCTTTCCGGTTCATGTCTTGGCCCTCCGAGCTTTCGACCTGGCCCGCTCCCGCCGATGCGCCTCCAGAAGACGCACCCGCCGATCCTCCCGCGGGAAGAAAAGCGTGATGCTGGTTCCGCCGCCCGGCCGACTCTGTACCTCGATTTCACCCCCGTGGTCGCGGACCACCCGCTGCACTATCAACATCCCCAGTCCGGAACCGTCGGCCTTGCTGGAAGCAAACGGCTCGAACAGCCGTCCCATCTGTTCCGGGGAAATGCCGCTGCCCGTATCGCGGAACGCCACCGCCACGAAGCGATCGGTACTGTCCAAGGAAATCTGCAGCAATCCTCCTCCCTCCATTGCCTGAGCCGCGTTGCGCACAATATTGTAAAAGGCCTGACGCACCTGCTCCGGATCAACCAAGGCCGCCGGCAGCTCATCCGGAGCCTCGATTTCCACCAGCACGTCCCGGTTCTCCAGTTCAACCCGCATGAAGGCGATGACCTCCTCCACCAGCTTGCGCAGATCTGTCGGCTTCGGTTCCAGTGGAGCCGGCCGGAGAGCGCGCAGGAACTGATGAATGATCCGGTCCAGGCGTCCCACTTCCTGACGTGCCACACCCAGCAGTTCCAGCAGGTACTTCTTCCTTTCATGGTCCAGCTTCTGAAGCTCCCGCTGCAGCAGTTGCAGATGGATGTTCAGCGAATTCAGCGGATTGCCGATCTCATGCGCCACGCTGCCCGCCAGAATAGTAATCGCCTTCAGGCGCTCAGACTCTATCATCCGGCTCTGCTCTTCACGCTGCTGCTCCACATCGCGCGCTATCACCACCGCGCCGCTCTCCCGGTCACTGACCAGCGAAAGGGGCACCACATAAATATCCAGCAAGCGGTGCTCCGGATAGTTCACCTCAATGCGACGGGTCAGCACTGCTGACCACTCCGGGCCGCCACTGTGATCCATCAACGCCTTCCACTCGATTCCCGGAAGGAACTCCGCCAGTTCCCTTCCCAGCACCTCGCCGGAACGGACCCCCAGCATCCGCTGCGCAGCCCGGTTCGCGTATTCAATCCGCGCATCTCCGTCCACTGCAATTACGCCCTCCTGAATCGCTTCCAGCAGAGACTCCAGCAACCCACGCTCGCGGGCCAGCCGCATCAGGTGCGTCTGCACGCTGTCCGGATCCAACCGGTCCAGCCGCTCGATCAATTTGTCCCAGAAACCTTTTTTCATTCCGAGCACTCGCGCGACAAATTGTCTCACCTAATGTATGATGCAGTCACTCAAGTTGCAACTGCTCATCCGCAACTGACACGTAGGCAACCGGACCACGGATTCACCTCAAAACCCGCGGCCTGCAGCCAAGCTACCGCCTCTCCGGACAGATTCCGCCCCTCCACCACGTAGGCCGAAAATTCGCGCCGCGGCTGACTCCAGATCCGGCGCCAGGTATCGTATTGCCGCAGGAAACTGTCGTCGGCTTTCAGGGGAGCCTCGCCCGCCATCTTCATGAACGGTCGCGATATGGCATGCAGATCCAGGACGCGCGCTGTGACCTGTCTAGCGGCCTCCATACCGCTCAGGCCGCGCCCGTCAATCACAATGGGATCGGGAGCTTCCAACTGCGGCGGGCGCCAGCGCGGCTCCACGCCCAGAAACCGACACAGCCGCCGGTAAATTCGCAATGTTCCGGCATACATGCCTTCCAGAGTGCGACCCGCCAGGTGAGGTGAAGCAAGGCATATCGGCGGCAGGACTATCTCCGATCCGGGACAAAAAAGTATCCGGTTTTCCCACCACCAGACGTCCATCACGAACTCCACCGAGCGGTTTCGGCGTCCCAGCTCGGGGTCAACGATCCAGCCGCGTGAAGTATTGATGATCAGCCGGCACCGCGGCGCATTGCGCAGGAAAGAATCGTTCACCATGCGCAGGGTGGCATCCCGGCCGCGCAGGGTGAGTGGTACATGCAGGGTAACCACATCGGCCCTCCGCAGGGCCTCCGCGAGCGTGACCAAGCCTTTCTCCCCCCGCCGGGCGCGAGGCGGATCGTTCGCCAGGACGCGGATGCGCATCCTCGCGAGACGCCGCATCACCGCCCGGCCCGTGTGCCCCCTCCCGATCACCGCCACCGTCGGGCGCACTCTCCGCCCGCGCATCATTCCGGAAGCAACTCCGCTCTGCAGGTATGCCGCCACCACATAGTCCGCCACCGCCTCACGATTACAGCCCCGCGCCGCCGTCCAGCGGATGCCGCGGCGGCGAAGGTAGCCGATAGCCAAGTGATCGAAGCCCGCAGTCGCGGTCCCCACGAACCTCACACGGCTTCCGGCGAGGAGTTTCTCGTCCACCCGCACGGTCGAGCGGACAACCAGCGCGTCGGCATCGCGAACGGCCTCCGCGGTGAGTTGATCAGGGCGAAGGACCTCAAGCTCTCCCAGCGATGCAAACGCCGCCTCCGCACCCAACACATCGGAAGAACAGACTATCTTGATCCGCCGTGGCATGATTCCCCCGTCTGCCAGAGTACCACCAGCGTCACTTCATCGCGATTATCCTCCCGCTTCGCCGTCGAGTTCAATTCTCTTGTCCCGACCCTGCCCGACCAGCACAATAGCCATGCATTGAGTTGCGGCAGTCGCGCACCTTTTTGAGCGAAGGCTTCCACCAGTGGGCGCAAAATCAATAAGACATGTAATGGAATACGCCGCCGTAAGGGTGACGATGGCTGTCTTTTCTGTTCTGCCGCACCCGGTCGCTCTGTATGTGGCCTCCGGTCTGGCTTCCGTCACCCGTCCTCTGGCGCAACGGATCATCCGCGAGGCGCTTCGGCGTGTCGGCGAGGTATTTCCGGACATGACGCCCGAGACGCGGCAAATGGTGGTAGCCCGGGCGTGGAAAAACCTGTTTCTCAATGCGGCCGAGACGGCATCGGCGGCAACTTTCTCGGAAGCGCAGCTCAGAAAGCGCGTGGACATGACCGGTCTGGCGAAATTACGAGGTCTGATGAAGGACCATGAGGGCCTTATCGTCGCGGTTCCTCATCTGGGCAACTGGGAGCTGGCCGGCCTGGGACTCAGTATTCTGCAATTCCCGGTGATCACGATCTTCCGGGCGCAGAAAAACCGCCTCGTGGACCGCTATCTGGAGCGGCTGCGCTCCCGCCGAGGTCTGATCTGCGTGGACCGGGATGACCCGTATGTTCTGAGAAAAGTCGTCCGCCATCTCCGGCGGGGAGGGGTGCTGGCCATTCTTCCCGATGTTCGGGCCCGAACCGATGCGGTAGCGGTACCCTTTCTGGGCGCCGAAAGTATGGTCCCGCGCGGAATGGGCATGATCGCCTGTCTCAGTGGCAAACCGATCCTCCCTGCCTTTGCGCTTCGTGCAGGTACGGACCGCCATGCGTGGCACACGCTTGAGCCGGTCTGGCCGGAAAAGGGCGATCGGGATTCGGCCATCGTGTCGGTTACGCGGTCAGTGTTCGCGCAACTGGATGCCGTAGTGCGGCGCTATCCTGACCAGTATTTCTGGTTCAACCGGCGCTGGATCCACGATCCCCTGAATTAGATCGCCCGCAGCTGCTCTTTCAGACGCCCACCTGGAAGCGGGTAAAGCGGCGCACAACCAGATTATCTCCGAGCTGGCGGGCCTGCGCGGCCAGCCAATCCTGAAGGCTTACCGCCGGGTCACGCACGTACGCCTGTTCAAGAAGACAGACCTGGGAATAGAATTTTTCCAGTTTTCCGGAAACTATTTTCTCCACAATGTGAGGCGGCTTGTTCCCGGCCTGTTGCGCATAAAGCGCCTTCTCTTTCTCCAGCACTTCAGAGGGAACCTCCTCACGCCGCAGATACGGCGGGTTGCCGGCAGCGATCTGGAGAGTGATATCCTTCACCACCGCCCGAAATGCTTCGCTGTCCGCCGTTTCAGACCGGTTGCAGCCCACCTCCACCAAGACCCCGATTTTTCCCCCCAAGTGGATATAGCTGGCTATCAACCCGGTGTCCTGCAGCGCATAGCGCACGTGCCTCCGGAAAACTATGTTTTCCCCGATCTCGGCAATCTTGGAAACCACCAGCTCACGTGCCCGTTCTTCCCACCCTTGGCCGGACTCCATTACCATTCTCAGAAGCTCATCTACCAGTTCCCGGAAACTCTCGTTTCGGGCTACGAAATCGGTTTCACAGTTTACTTCAACCATCACGCCGATCCGGCCGTCCTCACTTATCCGGGCGCCCACAAGGCCCTCATGTGCCGTGCGCGAAGCTTTACGGTCCGCGATAGCCGCGCCGCGCTGGCGCAGAATCATGATTGCCTTCTCCTTGTCGCCGCCCGCTTCCTCCAGCGCCTTCTTGCAGTCCATCATGCCCGCGCCGGTTTCCTGGCGCAGCTCTTTGACCAAGGCTGCCGTAATCTCAACCATTTTCCGACTCCTTCACAACTCCACGGTTCCCTGCACCTTCCGCAGCTCCTGCTGCTTCAGAATCCTCTTCAGCCGCGGCACTTTCACCGCCCGGAGAGGTGCCTTGTCTAGCCTTCTTCACTTTCTCCAGTACGGCGGCCCGGGCTTTCTTCTCGGCTTCCTCGCGTTGCCGCCGGATCTCCTCGGCGCGCCGTTCCCTTTCCTTCTCCTCAGCCGCCCGCGCGGCCTCGCGGCGCTCGTGTTCCTTCAAGGCCGACTCGATCGCCGAGGCAAGTACATTGACCACCAGTCGAATGGAACGGATCGCGTCATCATTTCCGGGAATCGGATAATCCACCATATCGGGATCGGAGTTGGTATCAACGATCGCCACCACCGGTATTCCCAGCCTGCGGGCTTCAGCAACCGCGATAGCTTCCCGGTTGGTATCCACCACAAAAACCGCACCGGGAAGCTGCTCCATGTCCGCGATGCCCTCCAGATTCCGGCGAAGTTTCTCCAGCTGGCGGCGCAAGCGGGAAACTTCTTTTTTTGACAAACGACTGAAAGTTCCGTCCTTCTCCATCGCCTCCAGGTTGCGCATTCGGGAAACACTGCTCCGGATCGTCTGGTGGTTGGTCAGAGTTCCGCCCAGCCAACGGAACGTCACGTAGGGCTGGCCCAACCGCTCGGCCACTTCCCGGATTATATCGCGGGCCTGCTTCTTGGTTCCCACCATGAGGATTTTCTTCCCGGAGGCAACCACCTCGTATACAAACCGCCTGGCTTCCTCCAAGCAGGCGAGAGTCTTGGCCAGATCGATGATATAGATGCCCTTGCGCTCATCGTAGATGAAGCGCTTCATCTTGGGATTCCAGCGCTTGGCCTGATGGCCGAAGTGGAGACCCGCTTCCAGCAGGTCTTCAATCTTGACATTGAAGTTCGAGTCGACCGCCGTCTCACTCACTTATGCGTCCTCCTTTTTCTCCCCGCGCCACCACGGGGAAATCCGCTTTGACCGCGGCGGGACGAGCCGCGGTGCTCGCTTCCGCACCCGGTAGGTTCGTCTGCTGAGTGCCCCGGGGCTCCCCGGCACTCAACAGGGCGGGCAATATACGGTCGAAGACCCTGCCGCGCAAGGGGAAAATCATCCGCGGCCCAGAAGCTCAGCCAGACTGCGTCCCAGGCGGGAACAGGCGTACGGCTTGCTGATGAAAGGAACACCTTCGGCATGAAATATGCGCCGCGCTGTATCCGGCGGAAATCCAGATACCGCCAGCACCTTCACGTCCGGCTTAATCCGGCGCAGCTCCTTGTAAACCTCTTCACCATTCATGAACGGCATGACCACGTCTACCACCACTGCCGCCACCTCGTCGGCTATGCGCCGGAACTGGGTCAAAGCATCCTCCCCGCCGCCTGCCACTATCACTCGATAGCCCCATCTTTCCAGGCACTTCTGCATCACCCTCAGCGCCAGTGCGTCATCATCAACCGCAAGGATCAAAGCCCCCTTTCCCGGGGGAACCCGCCCCGCCTCCTCCACCGCCGCGGACACCGCACCTGCCACTGCGGGAACATAGAGGCGGAAGCAGCTGCCTTTTCCGGGCTCCGAATAAACCTTGACCCAGCCGCCGAGCTCTTCTATCCCGTGCTTCACGGCCGACAGTCCCAGGCCCGTTCCTCCCCGCTTGGTTGTGAAAAAAGGATCAAAAATTCGCTTGAGGATATCCGGCGGCATGCCGACCCCGGTATCCGTAACCGAAAGCACGACATACCTGCCTGCAGCGCGGGCACCCATATCACGTACCTCGTCCTCGCCCACCTCCACCAGATCCGCCTCAATGGAAAGCGTGCCCCCATCCGGCATCGCGTCCCGCGCATTGAGGCATAGATTCAACAAGGCCCGATAAAGGACATTCCGGTCGCCCATCACGGGCACGATATCCAGATTCTCCGGTTTCAGAAGCGCCACATTGCGCGGCAGTACCTTGCGCATCACTGCGGCCACATCGTCGATCAACTGCTGCACTGCCACCGGCTCGCTGCGCGCGCCTGACCGCCGCGTCAAGGAAAGCAGCCGCGCCGTCAGTTCATTCGCCTGACTCACACCGTCCCGGATGCCCCGGACCACTTCCGGCATTTCCTTTCCCAGGGGAGTCTCTTCAATCATCGCCGCGTACGCCAGGATCACCGTCAGCAGGTTGCGGAATTCGTGGGCCACCGCCAGCGAGACGTTCTCAAGCAGTTCCATCTGTTGAGATTGGAGAAGCTGTCTCTCAAGGATACGCTCGCGGGTAACGTCGCGCGCGATTATCAAATGAACCCGGCGGCCGTCCTCCGCTTCCAGCCCAAGGCACTTCAGATGCAGGAGGACCGCGTGGCCGTCTGCCGTCACCGCACTGGCCTCCCCCTCCCATGAACCCGCCCTGCCGCGTCCCTTGAGTACCCAAGACAGGGGGCGCCCCATACCGATCTGAATCCGCCGGTCCAGCTCCTCCAAATCAACTTCCCCTGCGGCATCTTCCACTTCCAGCATCCGACGCATTGCCCGGTCCATGTAGATGACGCGTCCCGCCGCGGAGATAATCATCACACCTTCGCTGATGTACTCCAGCGCCTTGCGTTCCAGATCGGCAAAGTCCCGAGACCCGCCGCGCTTCTCGGCCCCCTTCGCCACGATCACCTCCTCAGCTGATTTATCCGCAAGCTGCGGATGAGCCACCCCTTATTCACGCCGCCCCGTGAGTCAGGGAGTCGGCGCCCACATCCTCACGCAAAGATCGTTGCAGCCTGGCCACAACAAATCCCGCCCCTTTCACTAATAGGCCCGCGCGATTATAACGCGATGCTGCGCCGATCTGCCAGTCATTAGGCACGGGCCTTCCCCTTCCTGATCAAACAAAATACAACGCACAGTCACTCCCAATTCCTCCTGAAGTCGCTCCTCGTCTTCTGCAGACCCATTCCACCAGCAGAGCGCAAATCCTCCCTGACGCTGTCCCGCCTGACCCGGGTCACCGAAAAACTCCTTCAGCTCGTCACGCGTTGACACAGTCACTGTGTTTTCACGCAGGAACGCATGGGCCCGATCCCAGATCCTTTCCTGTATCTCATCCAAGACCGACTCAATCCGTGAAAGGAACTCACCACGCCCGACCACCTCTTTCTCCCGGGGCGACCGATCGCGCCGATATACGGTCACCACGCCTTTCTCCAGGTCGCGCGGACCGATTTCCACCCTCAGCGGAACCCCTTTCTTCACCCATGACCACATCTTCTCTCCGCCTCTGAGGTCCCTGCGATCCACTTCCACCCTGAGCGCCTCTCCCCCGTAACGGCGCTGCCGCAATTCCGAAGCAAGCCGATCGCAGGCCTCATTCACCTTCACCGCAACCTCCTGCTTGTGAATCACCGGCAGAATCACCACCTGGCGCGGCGCCAGCACCGGCGGCAGAACCAGACCGTCGTCGTCGGAGTGGGTCATCACCAGTCCCCCAACCAGCCGGGTGGACACACCCCATGAAGTTGTCCAGGCATATTCCAGCTTACCGCTCCGGTCGAGGAAACGGATGTTGGAGGCCCGCGCAAAGTTCTGGCCCAGGAAATGCGACGTACCGGCCTGAAGAGCCCGGCGATCCTGCATCATCGCCTCAATCGTATATGTGCGGACTGCTCCGGGAAATCTCTCCCGCTCGGTCTTCTCCCCCTTCACCACCGGCATCGCCATGAAGTCACGGGCAAAACGCTCGTAAACATCCAGCATGCGCAGCGCCTCCTCCTGAGCTTCCGCCGCCGTAGCATGAGCCGTATGTCCTTCCTGCCAGAGAAATTCCGTTGTGCGGAGGAACATGCGCGTGCGCATTTCCCATCTCACCACGTTGGCCCACTGATTGATGAGCAGGGGAAGGTCCCGATAAGACTGTACCCAGCGTGAGAACATCTCGCCGATGATCGTCTCTGACGTGGGGCGGACTATGAGAGGCTCTTCCAGAGGGGCAGCGGGGACAAGCTCCCCGTCTTCATTGACTTCCAGGCGGTGGTGCGTAACCACTGCGCACTCCTTGGCGAATCCTTCCACGTGTTGCGCCTCGCGCCGCAGAAACTCCAGCGGGATAAAGAGCGGGAAATAGGCATTCTGGTGCCCTGTCTCCTTGAACATGCGGTCAAGATGCTTCTGAATGTTCTCCCAGATCGCATAGCCCCATGGCTTAATCACCATGCATCCACGCACCGGTGAGGGCTCCGCCAGCTCGGCAGCCTTCACAACCTGCTGGTACCATTCCGCGTAATCCTCGTCACGGGTGGGTTGAATCGCGGTTTGCCGCATGACCTGTCACTCCTTTCTTCCCGTAACGGTTACTACCACCCTGCGCCGCCGCGGGCGTATGTCACATTCTACGTGTACCACCTGCTGCCAGGTGCCCAAAAGTAGCCGCCCGTCATGGAGGGGGATCGAAAGCGAGGGGCCTACCAGAGCAGCCTGAAGATGTGAATGGGCATTGCCGTCGTGCCATGCCTGCTCATGGCCGTAGTCCCGGCCTGCGGGAATCAGTCGGTTCAGTACCGCCGCCAGATCACCCACCAAGCCCGGTTCATACTCGATTGTAGTGATGGCGGCGGTGCTGCCGATGTTGAAGAGGTGCACAATACCTTCGACCGCACCTGAACGTGCCACGATCGGAGCAACCCTTTCGTCCAGCGGTGTTACCCACCCATGGCCGCGCGTCGAGAATTCGATCACATCCTGATGAAACACAATTTCGCTCATCTTGGCATCCTGCCTCCTTGACTGTCCTGCCCTTATGGGTAGTGTTATAGCCGCGGTTGCCGGATGGTGTAATGGTAGCACAGCAGACTCTGGATCTGCGTGTCTAGGTTCGAATCCTAGTCCGGCAGCCACTTCCTCCGGCGCTCACGCCAGCCGAACGGGCATCAGGACGTACAGAAAAGCCTCCGTGGTCTTTATTACCCCGGGACTGAGTTCATCGGTCAGTTCGAGGATTACCTCATCGGTGTCCAGAGCGCTCAATGGCTCGATCAGAAACTGCGGATTGAAGGCGATGGTAACATCCTCACCGCCGTATTTCACGGCCATGCTCTCCCGGGCTTCACCGATGTCCCTGTTCTCTGCCGAAATCTCCAGCCGGTTCCGCGCGAAATCCAGTTTCACCGAGGGCGCCTGGCTGCTGGCCACGATTGCGGCCCTACGCAGGGCATCCAGAAACATCTCGCGCTCAAGAACTACGCGCTTGTCACTGGCCGCAGGTATCACCTGGCGGTAGTTCGGGTAGGTACCTTCCAGCAGCTTACTTACAACGAGGGTGTCACCAAACTCGAACGCCACCTGATTCTGACCCGCACGGATAACCATGTCTCCTTCCTCTCCCAGCGTCTTCTGGAGCTCCTGAACCGTCTTAATGGGAACCACCATGTCCACTTCGGAACCGCGCGGAATCTCCATCTCGGTCTCATGAAGCGCCAACCTTCTGCCGTCGGTCGCCACCACAGTCAACTTCTCGCCCTTGAAACTCAACAGCACACCCATCAGGATAGCGCGCCCCTCTTCTGACGGTGCCGCCGCATAGGAGGTTAGCTCCAGGAGTCTACGGAAGGTGCTCTGTTCCAGCGTGAACGATTTTTTCTCCTCGATGTCCGGTGCGGGCGGGAAGTCATCCTTGGGAATGCCGATGATGCGAAAATATGATGACCCACTACGGATAGTGGCATTGTTCTTGGTGTCCACCTCCAGTTGCAGCTCTTCGCCCGGCAAGGCCCGGAGAATGTTGATGATGTGTTTGGCCGGCACAGTGGTTGCTCCGGCGCGTACTACGTCAGCCTCCACCCGAGCCGTAACAGTAACGTCGAGATCAGTGGCCGTGATCTTCAGACTGCCGTCGGCGGTCTCCAGCAGAACATTGTTCAGAACGGGCAACGTAGTCCGAGGCGAGATGATGGCTTGAATCTTCTGTAGAGCAGTTACCGCAGGGCCTCTGGCTAACTTGAGTTTCATGATTCAGCCTCCTCCCGTTGCATCGCAGGATTCCCTGCGCGAAGAATGTCTTCAACATAGGGTGAATAGTATCCATTTCATGATGTTAGTACAGCATATTATGAGCTGTTGAAAGTGATGATCCCGGAAGAAAAACTGTTGCAGACGGCGGTTTGATCTCCATCGGGCCTGTTGAGAATGGTGAAGGCAACTTGTGCGTAGTATGTGAACTTTGAGGAGGTCAACCGGGCGACCGACTGAGATGCTCCAG
>QNAJ01000035.1 GCA_003641465.1 Verrucomicrobiota bacterium
GAAGAGATATTTCATCTGCCGTATTGAAGGCCAAGGTGGTGAAAAGATAGTTCAGCTCCGGGACATCCTGCACGCCGTATAGAGTCGGAAGGTCACGGAGTAACACCTTGTCAATGATGTCGCTCTTCACGAAGCGACCGGGATTCTCCTGGATTTCCTTCGAGAAGGCTACCTCGGGATAACCGCCGAAGTTAAGGTAGTTCACAAACTGCTCGTTCAGGCGCTCCATGTTGGCCGCGGCAATATCCCTCACGAACCCTTGAGATGATACGTCAAACCGGACGAGGTCGGTTTGACCCAACAGAAACAGGTACTCATGAAATGTCAGTGGAGGAAGCATGAAGTTCGTGAAGCGACCCGCGCCGGACTCAGTGCTTTTCAAGCGCAAGGCAGCCGCAGCTGAGCCCGAGCCGATGAATTTCGGGGAGTCGTAGTTGTCCACCAAGGTCTTAAGGTGAACCTCCCAATTGCGCAGATACTGAATTTCGTCGAAGAAAACAAAGCATTCCTCACGACGGTAGTCGATTCCAGAAGCAGCACCATAAGCCTGAAGGATTTCCTCAAGGCTCAGACCATTGTATAGAGGATGATCTACCGAAACGTAGCACAGCCTTCGCGGCGCCACACCGTCCTGGATTAGCCGCTGGATCGCGTGGTGGATCAAGACCGTCTTGCCGACCCTGCGAGGGCCCATGAGGACGATGGCACGTCGTACAGCCCGATTGCGAATGAGCGGGTAGAGCAGCTCCAGATAGGGCCTGGGCCTCAGCTCCCGGATTGTTGGCGGCAGGGAATGAGGCTGCTCCCACCACGGATTCTCAGTTCGGATCTTCGCAACAACTTGATCTGCAGGTATTTGCTTCATGATGTGCTGCTTATATCAGAATTCTGATACAATTTAGCCAGAGGCACTATAATATCAAAGCTTTAATCTTATAAAACATGGTCGCCCGCTCCCGTCAAGGGCGAATCCTCAAGAAAGAGGCATCGCCTGTACCGTGACACAGATCGGGCAATCCCATCCCCCTCGCTATCATGCAGCCCCCGAATGAGTAAATCCTCCCGCCCTTGTCCGCAGATCAGGCCAGCAGGCTTGTTGTTGGTCCTCCGTTGTTCCTTCTTGAGGGTAAAAGCATCCTCTCTCTCCTCTTCTCCTTTGCGCCCTTTCCGTTCTCTGCGAGATCCCCACTTTTCCAAGCCTCCCCTCGATGACATCCGTCGGCTTTGCATCGTCTCTTCTGTTCCGTTCCGCCCAAGATATGGAACGGCCTCTCGAATTTTCCGACAAACCACACGCCTGGATCCCTGTGATGCTACCTCCATCTTTTGGAAGTTCTTCAGATCAAAAGTTCGAAGGTCATTCCCGCCAAAAAACGATTTGGAAGCTTGTGGACAAACAGTTCCAAGGCTGCCCCGATACTTATCGGGGCGGGTTTGGAAATTTTGGAGGAAAAAGTTCCAAGCTTTGGAAGTTTTCTGTGCAAAAGTTCCAAGGTTTGGAAGTTTTGCAATAGAAAGTTCCAAGGCCGCCCGCCTCCGGAGAGGCGGGACGAGCCTCGCCCCGATACTTATCGGGGCGGGTTTGGAAGTGCTGGAAGAAAAAGTTCCAAGGTTTGGAAGTTTCGTGTCTAAAAGTTCCAAGGCTTGGAAGTTTTCTGCGCAAAAGTTCCAAGGTTTGGAAGTTTTGCAGAAAAAAAGTTTCAAGGTTTGGAAATTTCACGTCAAAAAGTTCCAACCTTTGGAAGTTCTTATAAACAAGCCGCCGGGCCGTCCCCGTCGTCACCGGGCTGGCTGGCGCGTTTCCGCAACAGAACTTTCCAGGTTCGGAGCTTCCCGCGAAGTACTTTTCAGGCCTTGGAAACCGTTGTCCCGGCTCCCTCCAGACGCTCGTCCAGCGCCTTCGCGATATCACAGAAGCGCTGCGCCGCAGAGGAATCACGTTCCGCCACCACCACCGGCCGGCCGCAGTCCCCCCCGGCCATCACCCCGAGGTCCACCGGTATCTCGCCCAGAAACGGGACGCCCATTTCCTCCGCCAGCCGCTTCCCTCCCCCGCGCTTGAAAACATCTATCCGCTCTCCACACCGGGGACAGACCAGCCCGCTCATGTTCTCGATCACCCCCAGCACCGGAAGCTCCAGACTCCGGCAGAAGGTCACCGACTTGCGCACATCGTCCAGAGCCAGCTCCTGCGGCGTGGTGACCACCACCGCCCCGTCGGCATCTTCAATCAACTGGCACACCGAAAGGGGTTCATCACCGGTGCCCGGCGGCGAATCAATCACCAGGTAGTCGAGATCACCCCACTCTACATCCTTGAGAAACTGCCGGATAAGGTTCATCTTCATCGGCCCGCGCCAGATCACCGCCGTCTCCCGGCGGTCCAGCAGGAACCCGATCGACATCACCTTCATCATCCCGGCTTCGACCGGCATGATACCCTTGCCCGTAGCCTGCACGGGCGACCCTTCCAGCCTTAACAGCCGGGGAATGCTGGGGCCGTGGATATCCACATCCAGAAGTCCTACCCTCCGCCCGGCCTGAGACAGACACAGGGCCAGATTGACCGCCACAGTGCTCTTCCCCACCCCTCCCTTGCCTGACAGTACCAGTATCTTGTGCCGGATCCGGCACAGACGCTCGGCTATGGCCCGCCTCTCGAGAAACGCCTCCCGGCTTTCGTCAGGACGCTGGTGCTTCGCCGGACATGATGCATTGTTGCAGGATTCGCACTTTTCACCATCGCTGTTCACCGGCTGGCCTCCTCTCTCTTTCCGAAATTCAACACACACCCCTGATTCAACCCTTCGTCGTGGCTCAACGTCCCGCACAGGCGCGCCTGGAACACGAATCCGGAACGCTCGATCTCCCGGCGCACGTCATCCACCGAAAGCGAACGGAAATGATCCGCAGGCTCGTCGGTACTCACGTGCTTGGGATACACCGAAAGCAGTCCGGACGCACGCAGAATCCGCCGCATCTCCATGTATACCCGGCGACGCCCGTTTTGATCCATGTAGTGAAGCACATCGTAAAGCAGGGCGGCATCCACCGACTCAGACCGCACGTCCAGACGCCGGCCCGGAGTTATATGCAGAAGCCTGATATTCCTCAGTCCCAGGCTTCCGGCCCGCTCGCCTAACTCGCGCAGAGCGTCAGCGTCCTTGTCCACGGCATAGACCACCCCTTCCTCACCTACGGCCAGCGCGGCCGGGATACTGTAGCGCCCCACCCGACAGCCGAAGTCCATTACCGCCTGTCCGCGGCGGATGCCGATCCGGCGCAGGAAGCGTACCCCCTCCCTGGTCTCCCATGATGAAATCAGCATCGGCCCCATCACGGTCTCCGCAGGCGCCGTCACCGGAATACAAATCAGCCCCGCCTCTGCATTCCATGCGGCACGACGCTATCCAGACAACTTGGCCCGAGATCGCCCGGAATTCAACCGCGGCCCGGACTGTTCGAAGCCGCGCAGGCTTCTCCTTCCTTGGTGGCGGCGTGCCCCGCTCGAGCGGCGGCCCGGTCCGCCACCTCCAGCCACCTGGCAACCCGTGCCGCGCGTCCCGGTCCCCGCGCTACGTCGGAGATCACCGCTATGCCGTCCGCCCCGTGGGCATACACTTCGGCGGCCCGCTCCAGGGTGATCCCTCCGATCGCCACCACCGGTACCGGTGAAAGAGCGGCCAGGCGCTGCAGGCCCGTCAATCCCATCGGCTGATAATCTATCTGCTTGGAAGGAGTCGGGAAAACCGCGCCGATTCCGAAATACGACGGCCGGTAGTTCCACCCCCGTGCCAACTCGAAATAGTTGCGGGCGCTGATTCCCAGCAGCATCCCGGAACGCGCGAGCCGCCCGAAATCCACTCCTTCGAGATCATCCTGCCCCAGGTGCACCCCGTCGGCCTTGAGTTCCAGCGCCGCCTCCCAATAGTCGTTGACGATCACCCGGCGACCCATGCTCCGGGCGATCTCCACCGTGCGCCGGAGCTCCGCCATCAGCTCCGCACCCCTGAGTTTCTTGATCCGGATCTGCACCAGCCGCGCTCCGGCCTGGTAGAGCTCGCGGGCATCCTCCGCGTCGGCGGCAATCGGATAGAAGCGGATATCCTCCGGTCGGGGTCGGGGGAACGCCGGGCCGGGGGCCGGGTTCTCCGACATGGATATCCACGGCAGATCCTGCGCCTCCGAGGGCCATCCTCCTCTATACAGCAGCGCGCGCCCGCCTCCCGGACTCTCCGCCCGTCGCAGGCCGGCGCTGACATAGGCCCGGGCGATCACCAGTGCATCCGCGACGGAGTACCCGAGGGCCAGCGCGGAGGCGGCCGCCGCGGAAAATACGCATCCGCTGCCATGAGTCTCCGTGACCCGCCACCGCGGACCATGAAGCCACCAGCCCCGATCGCCGTCGGTCCAGAAGTCGCTCGAACAGTCCTTTTCAGCCGCATGACCTCCCTTGACGATGACCGACCGCGCGCCGCAGGAAACTATGGCACGGGCGGCGGCTTCCACATCGGCCCTGCTGCGGATGGGTATCCCGGTAAGCTCCCCGGCCTCGCGAATATTGGGCGTCAGCAGGTCCACCCGGGGAAGCAGCCTCTTCCGGTAGACCTCCAGGCCTCCCTCCAGCAACAACCGCGTGCCGCTGCTCGAAACCGACACCGGATCGGCCACCACTGGCACCCCGATCTCCTCCAGAGTCCCGGCCACCTCGCGAACATTCTCCGCCGATCCCAGCATACCGATCTTCACCGCGTGCACCTTCAGATCTTCGAGTACACTCCGGATCTGCGCTCCCACCATCGCCGGAGGCACGATCTCGATGTGGCGGACGCCTTGAGTGTTCTGGGCCAGGACCGCCGTCACCGCCGAGCACGCCCGCACCCCGAGCCTCTCCATCACCAGGATATCGCTCTGCACGCCGGCCCCGCCCACGGGGTCCGTCCCCGCTACGGTCAGCGCGGCCGGTTTCACTTGGCTTCCTCCCTTTTCGAAGTCTCGGAGAAAATTCTTACCGCGCAATAGTCCCTGCCGCACATGGTGCAGACGGTCTTCATACCGTCCACATTGACCTCCGCGAAACGCTGCTTCGCGGTCTCCGGATCCAGGAAGAGACGCATCTGGTCGTCCCAGCGGAGCTCGCGCCGCGCATGGGAAACCGCATTGTCCCACTCCCGCGCCCAGCGTACGCCGCGGGCGATATCCGCGGCATGCGCGGCGATGCGATGCGCAATTACACCTTCACGCACATCCTCCACGGTGGGCAGGCCCAGGTGCTCCCGGGGGGTCACATAGCACAGCAGGGCGCATCCCTCCATGGCGATCAATGCCGCGCCGATGGCGCTGGCAATATGGTCGCGCCCGGCGGCTACGTCGGTCACCAGCGGCCCCAGGGTGTAGAAAGGCGCCCCGGCGCAGTAACGTCTCTGCAGCTCCATGTTCTCCTTCACCAGGTGCAGCGGCACATGGCCCGGTCCCTCGATCATCACCTGGCACCCGGATTCCCGGGCACGCCGCGCCAGCTCGCCCAGCGTGCGCAACTCGGCGAGCTGGGCCTCGTCGTTGGCGTCCTCGATGCAGCCGGGACGCAGTCCGTCGCCCAGCGAAAAGGCCACGTCATAGCTGCGCATGATTTCGCACAGCTCGTCGAAATGCTCGTAGAGGAAATTCTGCTTCCCGTGTACGCGGCACCAGCGGGCCATGATGGATCCCCCGCGGCTGACCATGCCGCCCAGCCGCCCCTCCGCCAGCGGCAGGTACTCCCGCAGCACCCCCGCATGGATGGTGAAAAAGTCCACCCCCTGCTCCGCCTGTTCAATGATCACCTCGCGGAACAGTTCCCAGGTAAGTTCCTCGGGAACATTCCCCACCCGCTGCACCGCCTCGTAGATCGGGACGGTGCCCAACGGCACGGGGCAATGGCGGATGATGCTCTCCCGGGTTTCCACCACCCCCGGCCCCGTGGACAGGTCCATCACCGTATCCGCGCCGTTCACCACCGAGACGATCATCTTCTCCAACTCGCCTTCGCGACCCGACGCCGCTGCGGAATGGCCGATATTGGAATTTACCTTCACTCTGAATGCCGATCCTATCACCGTCGGCTCCAGCTCGGGATGATTGATGTTGGCCGGCAGGATGGCGCGGCCCGCAGCAATCTCGGCGCGGACCTTCTCCGGGGATACCGGCCACTTTTCCATTTCCCGGGCACCGATTCCCTTGAGCCGTTCCAGGGAATCCACCCAGCCCGGGAGGCTTTCCCGTGCGGCGGCGAATTCCATCTCCGGGGTAATCACTCCCCGCCGGGCATACTCAAGCTGAGTCGGGCACGTGCCGGGACGCGCGCGGTAAAGCGGGAAACCGCGCTCATGGAACAACGCCCGGCGATTTTCAGGGACACCCTCCTGAGAAACCGGCTCCACCTCCGGACGTGCCTCGATCCACGGCTGCCGCAAGCGTGCTATTCCTCCGGGATCAACCTCCCCCGCTGCTTTTTCCCGCCACGGCCCGGAATTATCCGGCAGGATGAAGAAGCGGCGCCGCTTTCTTTCGCGCACTTCAACCGCGAGGAACGGGACCCGCAGGCCGGATTCGAGTTCGGCGAAAACCTTGAAGACTCCTTCCGTCATGCAGGAAGGCAATTCCGCCGGCCTGGTCTTCTCGTGCTGGCTCATCAGCCTTTCCCTGCTGCCACGGCTATCCGCCGGGAATCAACCTGCAGGGGCGCATCCGGAGAAGGACGTGGTGGGGAAAAACCGGCTATGGACGTTTTTCCGCATCGCGTCGCTTCCCTACGCTGGCATTACCCAACAGGTTCCAGGGGTCGCACCCGGGCAGGTTGCCGGGCGCCTCTCAGCCACCTGTACGGCTCCCCCAGCGACTGCCTACACTCCCACAATGTTCCCCCAAGAACCATCTGTCAAGCCCTTCTCCCCAGGGTGAGATCTGGATTTCTATGCAATTGACGTAGAATCGCCTGCTGCGGCGCCGGCCGGACTGGGAGACCATACGCCGGGCCGTGGAAACGATCCGGGGAGAAAATTGGGAGGCCTTCGCTGAGCGCCACGGTGACTCGGGGCGCGATCTGGCACTGTATGTACTGAGGCAATATGGTGGGGTCACCCTCAAGCAAGCGAGCACCTGTGTGGGGATCGAGAATTACTCGGCGGCCGCCCAGGCCCTGAGGAGATTCAGGAAGCGGCTGCAGGCTGACCGAACACTCCGCCGACAGCTGAAGGCTGTTCTCAATTGTATAAAAATCAAGACCTGACCCCGGCAGGAGCAGCTGCGCCGCGGCTGGCGGTCAGATGTTCTTCTTGAACATGTGTTCCTGAAAAAACTCTCTGATCTCCTCTACAATCGGCTGGAAAACATTTGGGGGAAACTTCTCGACCCTTAGCCCGTGATCCTTCGCCTTTTCAATAAACACGCTTTCTGTCGGACCTTCCTTGGTAACAATCAGCCTGCGAGCCCAACGTATCTGCTGTCGCCGCGCATCTTGGAGAAGCTCCTCGACATCTGTCCCGACCGGCCGGCCTCCCTCGGGAACAAAAACTTGCCCAAAGATATACGTGCTCCCCACATCCATCAAAATGTAGCTGTCATACAAACCGTCCTCTATACGAAAAGGCCGTCGGTTGACGCGAAAAACAATCCACGCTTCGCCCACTCTGAAATCTTTCGGAGATAAGAATCTTCTGTTTATCATTTCACTCAACCATCAGGGTCATGCTTCCCTCATAGCCAACCTGTCCGCAAATTTACATCCCGCCTGCACGGGCCGAAGTCGCGACAAATCTTGCTTACGTGGTAAGCGTACATGAACGTGCATGAAAATAGTCAGCATGACCCCAGTCATGGAGGCTCTCCAGCACTGAGAATATATCCGGCTCTAGGGAACATCAACGCTTACCCGGACGCGATAGATGCGTGTGCCCGAAGCGGTGTTGGTGTCGGTGAGAGTCATCTCTCCCGAGGCTTCCCCGCTCACGTTGGTCTGCCCCACCACGGCATTCCATTCCCCCGTACTCAGCCCGGCGGAATATTCCAGGTCGTAGACCCGCGAGTTAGTGCAGGCGAAGCTCACACTGCAGGAGTTGCTGCGGTCGAGCTCGAGTATCTGGAAAAGGGACGTGGAGTTGTAGGGGCCCGTGTCCGCCACGCATTCCTGCCAGTTCAGAAATCCGTCACCGTCATCGTCCAGGCTCCCGTCGGCGGCACTGGTCGGGTCATACCCGTAAATCCGCTCCCAGACGTCGTACATCCCGTCACCGTCGGCATCCCACGGCAACCCCGACTCCACCGCGGCCGTGTCATTGCTGGGTTCCAGGTCCGCCGCAAAGGCGCTGGCCGTGGCCGTATTGGTGACGGCGTCGGCCGACGCGCACACTCTCATGCGTACCACCACCCGGGCCGATTCGCCCGAGGGGATGTCCCCCACAGGAATCTGCACCGCCTCCGACCCCACGCCGCTGCCGTAGAGCACTTCGGCCACCTCCTGCGACGAGGCGGCATAGTCCAACACGATCACTTCGTCCACCCTCCCGTTGATGGTGTCCTCGTTGGTGTGACCTATCTGGAATGACACCCAGTTGTACGGTGGAATGGTCTGGTCGGTCCGCTCCGCCAGCAGCACCCCGTTCTTGTACAAGCGCAGGACATAAGGCCGGTCATAGGTAACGCAGAAATGCTGCCACTTGCGCAGCTCGATGACTCCAGCAGCCGTATCAATCCGCTTTTCCTCGGTCACCCCGGCATGCGCGGCGCCGTCGGCGGTGGCATGAAACAGGAAAGCGCCCCACCCGGGAGCGGCGCGGATCATCTGGTTGTAGTTGCTGAGGGCATAGGGATAGAGCCAGAAAGACACGGTGAAGTCGAGCGGCTGACCGGATATCTGGTGATCCTCGACATAGTCTCCGGGATGGATGAATTCGAAGCCCCGTCCGAAAAAGCCGGCAGTAGACACGCTGCCTGTGCCGGAGACATAAAGCTCCGCAACAGGGCCGTGCCCGACACTTTCCACCTGGGCCTTGTTGGTCGCGGGCGACTCCTCCAGGTGGTACCACCCTAAGCAATGGCTGTTGAGTACGCTGTTGGGCGGCGAGATGCCGCCACCGTACAACACTTCCGCCACCGTCTGACTGGAAGCGGCGTAGTCCAGCAGCATGACTTCGTCCACCCTGCCGAGGATGGTGTTCCCGTTGGTAGCGCCGATAATGAAACCGTCCCATGATACCGGCGGCGTCATGCCGGTCTTGGTGGCCAGGAGGATGCCGTTGCGGTAGAGCTTCCCGGTGCCTCCGTCGTAGGTGAAACAGAAATGTTGCCATTTGTAGGTCTCTATCGCTGGCGAGGGCAAGTCCGAGGGCGTAATGCGCGTGCCCACATCCGTGCCCACGTATATGCCGTTGGCGCTGGTGGCATGAAACACGAAGGCGCCCCAGCCGGCTCCTGCCTGTATCTGCTGATTCCAGTTGTACACGTTGCGGGGATACAGCCAGAAGGATACGCTGAAGCGCGACGGTGCCCAGGTGATGTTGGTAACCAGGACATAGTCGGCGTTGCCGTCGAACTGGAAAGTCCGGCCCAGGTGAGTTCCCACACCCTTGTCTTTGACGTCGTCGGCCTGCAGCACGCCGTCGTTGCCGTTGCCGCTATAATCGTGCACCAGCGTTCCGTTGGTGGCCGGCGATTCCTCCAGCCGGTACCAGGCCGTGCAGCCCACAGGGGCGACCACCGCACTGTCGAAACCGCAACCCGTAGAAAGCTTTTCCCTGACCATGGCACCAGCGGCGGTCTCCGGTCCCGTGTTGCTGATTACCAGGGTGTACTCGACGTACTCGCCGCGTGTCGCGCTGCCGTTGATCTCCTTGGTGATCGAGAGGTCGAATGACAACCGGCGCCGGATGTACATCCGGTTGGTGGTCACCAGCGCGGCGCCGCCGGAGTGACCGTGATCGTCGGCCACGAAGGTCAGGTCATCTCCGGTGGTGTCGAAAGCCACCTGGTACACCAGCCCGCTCTCCGAGGCCAGGGTGGTGTTGATCCGGGCCGTCGTTCCCGACATGATGACGGACGACGAGCCGTCGCCGCTGATCCCGGCGGCGGTCAATCCGCCGGGCACGTCATCGGCTACGTGCAGGGTACCATGCTGGGCGGTCACCTGTAACGTGATCGCGTTGGTCCCGGCATCCGGATCGGTGACCGTGATGTTCGACAGCCGGCAATACTCGCCGGTGACGAATATCACCCGGTACCACGCGCACCCCAGATTGGTGCCGGTAAGTCCGTTGGTGCTGGAATCGAAAACGTTCGTGC
>QNAJ01000036.1 GCA_003641465.1 Verrucomicrobiota bacterium
ACCGCCGCCATCATCCATCTCCCACCCTAGAGGCGGCTCATGAAGAGCCGCGAGTAAATGTAGAGCGCGGGCGCTGCAAACAACAGGCTGTCGATCACATCCAGAACCCCCCCTATCCCCAGGATCAGCCGACCCGAATCCTTCACACCCGCCGCGCGTTTCAACTGCGATTCGGTTAGATCCCCCACCGTCCCGGCCATGGGAAGCAGCAGCCCCAACGCCACCGCATCCCGCAGCGGAAACGACACGACCCCCAGATCGTCGCCCACCAGGTAATGAAAGCCGATGCTGGCCAGCAGACCGATCAGGATGCCCCCGATGGTCCCCTCCCAGGTCTTCAACGGGGATATCCGTGGAAGAAGCTTGTGCCGGCCGATGCTGCAGCCCACCGCATAGGCGCCGATATCAGTGGCCTTGACCACTACGATGAGGTAAAGAACCAGTAACCGCCCCTCCCAGCCACCCCACACCATGAGAAGCTTCGTGAAAAAGTTGAAGAGGAAGGGAACATACATCACGCCCAGGACCGTCGCCGCCAGGGTTTCCAGGGGACGCGGGTTGTGCTTCTGCGGGAAAATCCGCAGCAGCACTACCACCGTGATCCCGAAAAGGACGAACCACTCGTACTCGTAGGAACTCGCCGCCGACGCGTTCTCCAGGCTGAACCAGCTGGTGAGGATCAGGAGCAGCCCGCCCACGGTACCCACGATCTTGAAATGCAGCACACCGGCGTGATCCAGCAAACCATAAAACTCCAGTGTACCCGCCGTGCAGACCACCAGAAGCACTGCCAGCACGCCGGCCGGAGGCAGCCAGAAAGCCGCCGCCAGCAGCCCGGCAGCCAGCAGCAGCGTGCTCTGGACCCGCGGCAGAAGCCGCCAGCCCTCGCGTCCCGGATCCCTGTCCGCCTCTGGTGCCCCGTTCATCCCCGCGCCCCGATGTCCCCGAATCTCCGCTCCCGGCGGGCATACTCCGCCAGCGCTGCCTTGAAATGCTCCTCTCGGAAATCCGGCCAGAGCACATCGGTGAAGTACAGCTCAGCGTAACTGAGCTGCCACAGGAGAAAGTTGCTTATCCGCAGCTCCCCGCTGGTGCGGATCATCAGGTCCGGGTCCGGCACGTCCGGGGCATACAGATGTTCTCTGATCGTCTTCTCCCGGATGCGTCCCGGCTCGAGAACCCCTTCACGGACCTTCCGGGCAATGGCCCTTACCGCATCCACGATCTCCAGACGCCCGCCATAGCTCAACGCGAGAATCAGTTGCCGCTCTGTATATGACTCGGTCGCCTTCATCACCCGCTTCAGTTCGCGCCGAACCGGCGGTGGCAGATCGCGCAATCGTCCGATAGCCCGAAGTCTCACCCGATTGGAATGAAGCTCATCTTCTTCTTCGCGCAGGAACTTCTGCAGCAGCCGCATCAATCCCTGCACTTCCGATGGGGGCCGCACCCAGTTTTCGGAACTGAAGGCGTACAGTGTAAGGTATTTCACTCCGGCATCCCTGGCGGCGCGCACTACCGCCCGCACCGACTCGGCACCCGCCTCGTGCCCCTTGATCCGCGGCAGACCGCGCTGCCGAGCCCACCGCCCGTTGCCGTCCATGATAATCGCAACGTGCTGCGGAATGCGGGAGGGATTCATTTTGCATCCTCCGAAAAGGGATCCTTCAGCACTACGGTGTCTGTCCGCTCCGGCCCCAGGGAAATCATGCCCAGCGGAACTCCAGTTAATCTGCAGATGCGCCAAAGGTAGTCCTGGGTCTGCGACGGAAGATCGTCGAAGCTGCCGACACCCCGCGTCGGCACCCGCCATCCCGGAACCTCCTCATAGATCGGCGTTACCTCGGCCAGCACCTCGCTGTCCGCCGGGAAGCCCTCCAGCCGCCTGCCCCGGTACTCGTAGCCGACACAGATCCGAATCGGATCCAGCCGATCGAGCACATCCAGCTTGGTCACCGCCCACAGATCGATTCCGTTGACCATCACCGCGTACCGCGCCGCCACCGCATCGAACCACCCGCAACGCCGGGGCCTGCCGGTGGTTGCGCCGTACTCATGACCGTCTTCTCTCAACAGGGTCCCGGTATCATCGTTCAATTCCGTCGGAAACGGGCCTTCCCCCACCCGGGTTGTATATCCCTTGATCACACCCAGAACCCGGCCCACCTGCGACGGAGGTATGCCCGCACCCGCCGCCACCCCACACGCCGAGGCGTTGGAAGACGTCACAAAAGGATATGTCCCGAAATCCAGATCCAGCAGCGTTCCCTGCGCCCCTTCAAAAAGAATCCTCTCGTGTCGGCGTACGGCATCGTGCAGCAGGGTCACGGTATCGCAGATGAACGGACGGAGAACTTCGGCGGCGTCTACTATCTCGGCGACGGTCTTCTCCACATTCACCGACTCCCCCCCCAGCGCCTGCAGCATCCGGCTCACCTCGCGACATCTCTCTTCCACGCGCCGGGAAAAGTCGCTGCGCAGGATCGCACATAGCCGGAGACCGGATCGCGAAGCCTTGTCGGCATAGGCCGGACCGATCCCCCGGCGGGTAGTACCGATTTTCCTCCCCTCGCCTCTCAGCCTCTCCCTCAGGCCGTCAAGCTCCCGGTGAAAAGGGAGGAGAAGATGGGCCCGGTCGCTTACGTACAGCCGTCCCGCCGGATCCACGCCCCTCGAGCGCAGCATATTCACCTCGCTGCTGAATGCGAGGGGATCCACAACAACGCCGTTGCCGATCACGCACTTCTTTTCCGGTCTCAGAATACCGGTGGGGATCAGATGCAATACGAACTTCTCCCCGCCGGTCTTCACCGTATGACCGGCGTTATTGCCCCCCTGGTAGCGGACAATGTAGTCCGCCCGCTCGGCAAGAACGTCTATGATCTTCCCCTTGCCCTCATCCCCCCACTGCCCGCCGACCACTGCAACGTTCATATCATCTCTGTCTCAAGTCACTCTTCCGGCATCTCCAGCCGGATATTGTCCACGTAGATCTCCGTCCCCGCCTCGGGAGCCTCCAGAAAGACGCCCATCCGGGCCACGTGCTCCAGTTCCAGGCGTCTGCCGGATGGGGTGACCTCCAGCTCCGACCGCGGAATCCGGATTCTATTCCAGCCGCTCGGCAATACCAGTCTTTTCTGGAATCGCTCTCCGTATGCCGGTTGCGGAACCATCTGATCATCAACCCGAACCCAGAGCCGGGGCCGCTGGCCGTGCGGTACAAGAACATCCAGGCAGAGCGCGGACATGCCGCGCCAGTCACGCACAAGCTGGTCGGTGAACATGCCGACGTAGTCCCTGTCCGCCCCCGTAGCTGCAAGGTGGGCCGCATACCGGCCCTCGGTCGCCAGTTTCGGCACCCGCTCCAGTGTGCCGCCCGAAACCTCCCAGCGTCGCATCTCCGCCGCGGTTTCAAAGCCGGCGATCAGGGGAAAGCATCGGTACATTCGGACGTAGTCGGCCCATGCTGAAAACACCGGCATCAGCCCTGCAAGGAGCAGCACCACCGCCCCCCCACCCAGCGCCGTCCGCCCGGCTGCACCGCGGGCCTGGGTCCATCCCATAACCATGAATGCGCAGACAGCCCCGGCACTACCCTGCAGGGCATCCACCACCTGTGCGCCCCGCCCCATGAACTGCTGCAGATATTCCAGTATCCACAGCAGCAGGATAGTCCCGGCCAGCGCGCCACCATCCGCCCGTCTCCGGCAGAGCAGAACAAATATCAATACCCCCGCCGGAAAATGCATCCAGTTGAACAGTGCAGAAATTATCTGGTTCCACCGGAAATGCGCCGCAAGTCCAGGCCACAGCAGGAGAATGACAACCGCAACCATCAGCAGTGATGCGATGATCTTTCCGATCATCTGCCGTGTCTCGCGTCCGGTGGTCATCCCGAATCCCTCCCTCCCTCGTCGGATGTATCGCCAGCAACCCATGCATCATCCGGCTCAGCAGCCGCCCGCAGCACGGCACCGCGGCCCAACGCGGCTTCGATGGTACTCAACACCCATCCCGCCGCCAAGGCCGCCGCGAAAAGCAGCGCGCATCCCAACCCCTTTCCGGATCGATCTCTGCCCTTCGTCCCCATCCCCCTCGAAGCGATATGCCACGAAAGTTCTGATAAATCTGGTGCGCACCGGACCCCGTTGCAGCGAATGCGTCAGGTCACGGGAGGACTCTGTTCCAGTCTCGCCTTGATCTGCTGCGGGTCGAAATTCTCCCATTCCGCCACGATGAAAATCGGGCGTCGCTTGGTCTCGGCGTAGATATGTCCGATGTATTCGCCGAGTATGCCGATTCCCAGCGAGACGATTCCCAGATTCCAGAGCAGCAACACCAGAATCGTCGGTATCCCACGGGGAGGGTTATCTATGTTCAGTATCCGCGTAAGGGCATACCACACTGAAAGCACTGCCGAAAATACCACTACGATGCCCCCGAAAATCGTAAACATGCGCAGCGGCTTGGTGGAGAAACTGGTAATCGCGTTCAGCGCGAACTGGAAGCACCACCAGAAGGGTGCCTTGCTTTTGCCCCAGCGGCGGGGTCGGCGCTGATAGGGTAACGGACACTGCCTGAATCCCACCCAGTGCACCATGCCCCGCACGTACCGCTCCCGTTCTTCCAGCCGGTTGAAGGCGTCCACCACCTTCCGGTCCAGCAGCCGGAAATCCCCCGCGTCCGCCGGTATCTTTACGTCGGAGCAGAAGCGGATCAGGCGGTATGCCAGTCGGGCCGCCACCCCGCGCAATCGGTGCTCGTCCTGCCTTTCGGTTATCACCCCGTAGACTACGTCGTAGCCTTCTTCCCATTTCTTCACGAAATCCGGGATGCGGTCCGGTGGATCCTGAAGGTCTGAAAACACGTTGATGACTGCATCGCCTTCCGCCAGGCGCATACCCGCGCTGATGGAGGCTTCGGCCCCGAAGTCGCGGCTGAACCGGACGTATTTCCACCGGCGGTCCCGGCGGCAGATTTCGCGGGCAATCTCTCCGGTGCGGTCTTCGCTGGCGTTATCAATGATGATCACTTCGTAGTCGTAATCCGGAATACGGGAGAAGGCTTCAGTCACCTCACGGTAGGCGCGCTCCAGGTTCCCTTCCTCGTTGCGCGCCGGCATGATCACACTGATCTTCTTTCTGGGTGCGGGACGCACCGCCGTACGTTCCTCGCCTGCTGCCTCCTCGTGCGTAGTCATACCGCGGCAATGATCGTTGAATCCCCGTCCCCCCGCAAGCGCCTTTTCTCCCGGCCATTTCAGACTTTTAAAAGTCTGAAATGGCCCCTATAACCGTGGGCGAAATGAATAGCGCCCACACCGGAGTACGACCAGGACAAAGCCAATGAGCGAAATCCGCAGCCCTTCCGGGAAGGGGCCCAGTATCTGGCGCACCTGTCGGGTACTGGCTAACCGCAACCGATTGACTCTGTACTGCCTGCTGGCGAAGAACCAACCCGGTACGGTTACAGAATTGGCTGATCAGGCTGGACTTTCCGTGTCGCTGGCCAGCAACTACCTCCGCCAGCTCAATGCCCGCGGACTATTGCAAGCTACGCGCCGCAGAGGGCACGTGGAATACCACATTCTGCCCGATCCGGCGGTCCCCTTCGCAGCCGATCTGACCCGCGCGCTGGCCGATGCAATCAGGCACGAGGCCGATCCGGTGACTTTCATCTACCGTCACGCGACCGCCTTCGGTCATCCCCGGCGACAGATGATACTCCGCGCACTGGCCCGCGAGGGTCTGAATCGGCAAGGGCTGTCCCGTGCCACCGGTATTCCCCGGATGTCCCTGCATACGCATCTGGTCAAACTCAAATCGCGCGGCTATTTGAGCACAAAGGGTAACCACCTCCGCCTTATCCCTCCCCGCAAGCCTCTGCCCGCTGTCCTTCTGCGGTGGACTCTCAAGGGCTTCTGAGCACCACTATCAGCGCTCCATTTCAGACTTTTAAAAGTCTGAAATGAACCCCAGGGAAAAAGGAGTCACGCCCGTCCCGCACCCCTCAGAAACCGGCGGCGCAGGTCTTCCTCGCGGCCACCTTCCAGTACGAATCCCTCCACCGCCACCGATTCCACGCGCCCGCTCCCGCCGAAGGCCTCGCACACCGCCCCGTACGCTCCCCCCCACCGCTGATGATCCTCCACCACCACGATCCGCCGATACGACCCGAGAACCTCCTCCAGTTCCTCGGCCGGCAAGGGCTTCAGCCGGCAGAGCGCATACAGGTCCGCCCGGTTCTTCTCAGCAAACTCCACTACCTGCGCGTGAAGGGCCCCCACGTTCAGTACGGCCGTCCCGGCCACACCCGAAGCGACTCGACGTACCGCCGTCACCCCGTTGCCCGCAACCTCACCCACCGGCACACCCTCTCGCCCGAGCCGGATATAAGCCGGGAGCGCCTCGGACAGAACTTCATCCAGAGCCACCTCTGCCGACCGCGCACAGAACGGAACATAGACCCGCATTCCGGGCATCGCCCGCATCACCGCAATATCCTCGGTCAGATGATGGGTCGGTCCCAGCGCCCCGTACATGAACCCACCCCCTACGGCGACCAGGCATACCGGAAGGCGGTGCAGGCAGACATCGTTACGTATCTGCTCGAGACATCGCAGAGTAACGAAGTTGCCGATGCTGTAAACAAAAACAGAATAGCCTTCGCGCGCCAATCCGGCAGCCACCGATACCATGTTCTGTTCGGCGACCCCGGCGTTCAGAAACCGCTCCGGATAAGCGGCGGCGAAATCCTCTACGACCGAGAATCCCAGATCCCCCACCACCAGGAATATCCGCTCATCCCGCTCGGCCAGTCCCTGCAGATGCCTTATCCACGCATTCCGCATATCCTAACCTTCTAACCTTTCCCCCCGCCGTCACCCATAGAAGGCGGCTCGTACGGGCGGCCGTATCTCTGAGCCAGCTCCCGCAACGCCGATTCGAGGAGCTCGCGTGTCTTGGGCGCCCGATAGTGCCACTCGAGCCGGTTTTCCATGTAGTCCACCCCACACCCTTTGACGGTACGGGCAACAATGCAGGTCGGCGCCGAATCCGATACCGCCGCCTCCAGCGCCGAAAGGAGTGCCCGGTGGTCATGTCCGTCCACCTCCAGCGCCTGCCAACCGAAGGCGCGGAGTTTCGCACAGATGTCTTCCAGGCGCAGAATATTCTCCGTATCCCCCAGAGCCTGCTGGCGGTTGCGGTCCACGATCGCAGTGAGATTCCCCAGCCGGTGATGTGCCGCAAACAGCACCGCCTCCCACGTGGACCCTTCGTCCAGCTCGCCGTCACTCAATACGGCGAATACCCTCCATGAAGCTCCACGCCGCAGCGCCGCCAGAGCCTGCCCGCACGCCAGCCCCAGTCCGTGACCCAACGATCCGGTGGACCACTCCACGCCCGGCACATGGTGGCTGACATGTCCCAGCAGACGGGTGCCCGGGCTTCCGAAGTCTGCCAGCTCCTCCAGGGGGAAAAAGCCCTTCAGTGCCAGGGCGGCATACAAAGCCGTGCACGCATGGCCCTTGCTGAAAACCAGCCGGTCGCGTTCCGGCCACTCCGGCTCCTCTGGCCGCACCCGAAGCACGCGGCCGTAGAGAACGGCCAGAATGTCGGCCACCGAAAGAGCTCCCCCGATATGGGACGAATCCGCACGGTGCACCATTTCCAGGGCCAGCCGCCGGATCCGGTAGGCCAGTTCTTCCGTATCCTGTGTCAATCCGTTCCCCATACCGCCCTCTCAGCGCGGTACCCGGCGGCAAAGGCCCCGCGTGCCGCGGGACAAGCCTTGGAAGAAGTCCCCGGCCCCAAAGTTCCAAGCCCGCCCCGATAAGTATCGGGGCGAGGCTCGCCCCGACAGACGTCGAGGCGGCCCTGAAACCTTCCGGCCGAAAAACTCCAAAGATTGAAACCCGCCGACAACAAACTTCCGAGGCCCGGAACTTCCGGACGGAAACTTCCAAGGTTTGGAACTTTCTGACCGAAAACTTCCAAGGTTTGGAACTTCCTCTTCCAAAATTTCCAAGGTTTGGAACTTTTTCGGACAAAACTTCCAAGGCCGCCCCGACGCAAGTCGGGGCGAGCCTCGCCCCTCGGGCGGGTTTGGAACTTTCTCTTCCAAAACTTCCAAGGTTTGGAACTTTCCGAGCGCGCAACTTCCAAGGTTTGGAACTTTTTCGGGAGAAATTTCCAAGGTTTGGAACTTCTCGTACAAAGAACTTCCAATCTCTGGAAGTCCGGTGTCAAAAGGGGCCTGCCGCGGCGGCCCCGCCAGCGGCCCGGTTGCCGCGGCCGGCCGCATCCTCCCGCTACATCACTTCCCGGATTCACTGCTCTGCCTCCAGGTAGAACTGTACCGTGCGGCGGAATCCTTCCTCCAGGCCGAAGCGGGGCTTCCATCCCAGGGAACGCAGCCGTGTGGTGTCAGGACAGGCCCGCTCGACGCGGGTCGGAATGTAGCCGGACCGGTCCTCCGGAATGTGCTCCAGCGCCAGATGGCGTTCCGGGAAAAGCCGCACCAGCAGCTCCGCCAACTCGCGCACACTGATCTCGGCTTCGTCATTACCCAGGTTATAGGGCACCGCCGGATCGCCCCGCAACAGGACCAGCAAGGCCCCCACCACGAAATCGGCAAGGTAACAGAAGGCGCGGCGCGTGGTTCCCGCACTGCGCAGGCGGATGTTCCGGCCGGCAACGACGTCGGCCACGAAGTCAGCGAACACGCGGCCGTCGTCCAGGGCCATGCCGGGGCCGTAGGTGTGAAAGATACGGATGATCTTGGCGGGGACCCCGTGCTGGTGATGCCACGCCACACACATGGTCTCCCCGACCCGCTTCGCCTCGGCGTAGCAGGAACGCAGTTCCGCCGGATCCACGCAGCCGCAGTAGTCTTCGGGAGTCGGAATGTACGCGGGGTCGGCCCGGCCGTAGATCTCGGCGCTGCTCATGAAAAGAAAGCCTTCACTCCCTCTCTCCTGCGCAGCCCGCAGCAGATTGAGCGTTCCGGTGATGTTGGGCAGCATGACTCCTACCGGATCCCTGCCGTAGTAGCGCGGGCTGGCCCAACTGGCGCCATGGATGACGAAGTGAGCGGGCCCTTTGTATTGCAGATGGTCGCACACATCCTGGAAAACGAAAACCAGATCCCGACGATCACGGTAGGCGGCGAAACGACGCTGTGCCTTTTCCGGGCGGCGGCACAGCCCTACCACCCGGATCCCCAGCTCGGGATTCTTTTCGTTAAGGTATAACAGCGCCTCCACGATATACGCCGGCAGGAATCCGTAGGCACCGGCCACCAGCACAGTCCGGCCGGACAGTCGCTCCCACGGCAGCGGTGCCCGACTGATGTACTCGAGATCCTCCTCGACGATCCGCGACCGCCGCGGGCTGTTCATGGTTCCGTTCCTCCCACCGTCTCATGGGCATCCAGATCGCGGAGGCACAGCTCCCGGGCTGACTCCCCGCTGTAGAAATCCCGGTACCACCGCGCAGTGCGGCGCACCGCGGCATCAAAGTCCCATCTCGGCCGCCATCCCAGGATGCGCCGCGCGCGCGAGGAGTCCAGCCGCAACCGGGCCGTCTCGGGGCCCGACCCCCGCCGGTCGGCCGGCACCCAGTTCCCCCCTCCCCAGGCGGCGGCGAACTTTTCCACCAGTTCGGCGACCGGATGCTCATCGTCGGTATCCGGACCGAAATTCCACGCCCCGCACAGGGCGGCCTCCCCGGCCAGCAACCTTTCCGCCAGCAACAGGTATCCGCTCAAGGCGTCCAGCACATGCTGCCAGGGACGGGTATGACGGGGATTCCGCACCGGCACCGGGGCCCCCCGGCTCAGCGCCCGGGCGGCGTCGGGCAGAATGCGGTCCGACGCCCAGTCGCCGCCGCCGATCACGTTCCCGGCGCGGACGCTCGCCGCCTTCACCCGGCCTTCGGCGGGGAAAAGTGTCCGCAGGTAGCTGAGAAAAGCGAGCTCCGCCGCCGCCTTGGAGGCGCTGTAGGGATCGTCTCCGCCGAGCGGATGGTCCTCCGCGTACGGCCCGCCGGATGGATCCGGCAGGTAGCACTTGTCGGAGCTGACATGAATCAGCACCCGCACGGTCTCTGCGCGGCGGGCGCACTCGAAGACGTTTACCGATCCCTGCACGTTGGTGTGAAACGCGGCGGGTGGATCGGCGTAGGCCTCCTGCACGATAGGTCGGGCCGCCAGGTGAAAG
>QNAJ01000037.1 GCA_003641465.1 Verrucomicrobiota bacterium
AAGAGGGAAGAAAAGAAGGATCTCTCGCAAAGTGCGCCAAGCGCGCAGAGGAATCTCTCGTCCCCCTAACAACCCAACAACCCAACAACTCAGCAACCCAACAACCCCGACCTCTGACCGCTGACCTCCGACCTCTGACTGCGACCGCCGACCCGCACTCTCTGACATCTCACATCCGACTTCCCCCAATCAACCATTGACCATGATCCACTAACCAATACCGATTAGAACGACGGCTACTGCACCCCGACTTTGTCGGGACAAGTCCCATCTGCAGCGGGACGGCATCTTTTTCGCCCCCACCGGCCCACCACAAGGAATCCTCAAACCGGAATGCCCGGGGAGCGGTTCGGATAAAGTTCCAGAAGGGCGGGAACCAGATCCGGCAAGGAGCGTACCCGCGCGAGCAACCGCCCGCTTCCCGGACCTTCGGCAAAAAGAGGTACAGGATTATCCGTGTGCGCCGGACTGTGCATATCCTCAATATTTCCGTGATCACTGGTCACCACCAGAAGGCCGCCGGCAGCCTTTATCAGCTCCCGCACCCGTCCCAGAAAACGATCCAGAATTCCCAGCACCCGGCAGGCCAGAGCCATATCGCCGGAGTGTCCCGCAATATCAGTCTGGAAATACTCGAACAGGGTGAAATCATGCTTCCGGGCAATCCCCACCAGGTGTTCCGCCGCGCGGTCCTCGCTTATCAAGGGACCGCGGTAGCCCCGTGGACGGAGCAATTCCCGGGTAATGTCCTGATAGACGGCCTCCCCTCGTTCCAGATAGTCCTCGTCCCGAACCCATCCGATGGCCGACAATGTCGCCACAGTGGTTACCGACCGGTGCCGAAGCCGCCCCCGCGCGTGAGTATCCCGCAGGTAGTAGGCATTGGCGAAAGCACACCGGTATCCCCGGCTCTGCAGCCGGCCGAATATGTTATGATTGGCAATGATCTGCCGCAGTTCCGCGTTGGGGAATCCCTCACGATGCCCGCCGAGCACCTTGGCCGCATTGACCCCCGTCAGCAGGGCGGTCTGCCCGGTGGCGCTCTGGGGAAGACCGGCCACGCCCATGGTGGCATCCAGCGCCACGGCGCTGCCCAGCATGGCAGCCAGAACCGGGAATCGGGTTGAATCTATGGGGTTCTGCGGCCCCGGCGCCCCGAGGCCCAGACCATCCACAAACACCATAAGAGTTGTGGGAACGTCGCTCATACCACCAGTTCTGGCACCCCCAAGTCTGCCGTTACAGCGATCCTTTCGCAAACCCAACCATCGCCGTGCATTCGTTTTCCCGAAGCCACCCGCCAGGCACCTCCGGGCGCGCGATGATATGCGGTTCGCCTCTGGTCACGGCCGGATAATAGCGTATTCTATCTCTAGCAGCCGGATGGGCCCCAGACCGGTTGGCAGTCAGAATATGATGCGCAAGTACTGCATACAGACACTCGGCTGCCAGATGAACGTGGCCGATTCGCGCTATGTGTCGGATGCCCTCTCGCGGTTGGGTCTTGAACCGACTGAAGACGTCCGGGAGGCCGACCTGGTAGTGCTCAATACATGCGTGGTCCGCGAACAGGCCGAAAGGAAAGCGCGCGGCCGACTGGCGTTCCTGGGCAGCCTGAAGAAACGCAAGCCCGATCTGGTCATCGCCCTTATGGGCTGCCTGGTCGGATTCCGCAAAGACCGCTCACTGGAAAAGAGCTTCCCTTTTGTTGACCTCTTTCTGGCACCATCCGAATTCGAGCCCCTGCTCTCCCTGGTAGGCAATCGGCTGGGGCGCTCGGCCGCAGACCGCCTTCCAGCCACCGGCTGCAGTGACCGGGAGATACCCCTGCTGCCCGCCAGCGATGGAGTCACCGCGCTGGTTCCCGCGGTGATCGGATGCTCACATACCTGTGCTTTCTGTGTCATCCCCTATCGGCGTGGACCCGAGAAAAGTCGGCCGATGGCCGTGATCCTCGAGGAGGCCCGACATCTCGCGGCGCGGGGGATTGTGGAAATCACCCTGCTGGGACAGATCATCGATCGCTACGGGCTTGATCTGGATGCGGACCACAGACTGCCCCGGCTGCTCAACGCTGTGGCGGCGATCGAGGGCATTTCAAGAGTGCGGTTTCTCACCAGCCATCCCGCGTGGATGGACGACGGAATCATCAGAACGGTGGCAGGAAATGACAAGGTATGCCCGCAGTTCGAAATCGCCGTGCAATCCGGCAACGACGAGGTCCTGCAGCGGATGCGGCGGGGACATACCAGCGATGATTTCCGCCGCCTGGTGGACCGCATCCGGGAGGCCATGCCGGATGCCGCCATTCACACCGACGTCATCGTGGGCTTTCCCGGAGAAACGGAGAAACAATTCCTGGATACGTGCCGGCTTCTGGAACAACTGCGTCTGGACAAGGTTCACGTGGCCGCCTACTCGGAGCGACCGGGGACGTTCGCCGCGCGCCATTACCCGGACGACGTGCCGCCGGAAGAAAAGAAACGCCGGCTGAAAATCGTGGAGCAACTGCAGCGGGAGATCCAACTGAAGAAGAATCGGGCTCTGGTGGGAAGTATCGTGGAAATCCTGGTGGAATCGCGCAAGGGCTCACGCTGGTACGGCCGGACACCGCAAAATCGTATTGTATTTGCCACTTGCCCGTCGGCCGCGGATCTGCGCGGGAAGCTCGTTTCGGTGAGAATAACCGATTACGGGCCTTATTCGCTGATCGGAGAAATAGTCACGCCGCAATGACAACGCCTGACCCAGATACGGCGGATCCATCCCGGCGGCACCGCAGCCGCGCGCCGCTTATTCTATCGTGCCTGGTCTACCCCGGCGCCGGCCAGGCACTGCAGAAACGCTGGTTGCCCGCCGGCATCTTTGCGCTGCTGTTCACTGTGTGTCTGACCGGCCTGTTCTTCAGCGTGCTGGTGCCTGTCTGGAAGAATGTGACTGCGGCATTGAGCTTCGCCGAAAGCGGAGGCAGCGGGATTCAGTTTGCAGGCATCAGTCTTGCCCGGGTGCTCGCATGGCTGATTGCCGGACTGGCGATCTACGCCGCCAACGCGGTGGACGCCTACCTTCACTCCTGATTTGCGGAATCGCCGCTATCCGCCGCGGCAGCCGGCGGAGCACTACCAATTCCGGCCTCCGGCAATACCGCCTCGGCCGGGCTTTCTGCTTCTACGGCAGGGATCTCCAGACGGATCCCGGCGCCACCGGCTTGGATTTCGACCTGCGTGGTGACGTGCGCAGGACCCATGCCAGCGCTCACCTCCCAGCAACCCGGCAATAGTCTGAACCGGGCGCTTCCCGCGGAATCGGTCGCTGCGATCCGTTCCCGGTACAGCCGATGACGAATCAGCAATTCCAGTCTCTGGGCCATCTCGGAAGGGAAACACTCCTCACCATTTACCCTCAGCATCTTCGCTTCCATGAGAACGCCTTCAACTCGAGGCTCGGCCAGCAGAAGCAAAAGGCAGTTCAGAGTACGTTGAAGTCCCGATTCGTCCATCTTCCCGAGGAACCGGAGGGGCGCTACGAGGATCGGAATCTCCGCCTGTCGCACCACCGCCAGTATGCGCTGGGCCGTTGCATCCTCCCGCTCGACAGAGCAAGCCAGCCCCAAGCACAGCCCGTCCAGCCGGGCGCCGCTTTCCATGTAGGAAAGTACTGTCTGCAGGAACGCCTCTGCTTCGGACTCGGTGTGCACCATATTGATCCCTACAAGACGGCGAGTCCCCCGGCTGACCATCCCTGCTTCATAGGCCATCTGCCGCAGCAGATTCAATCCGAGGCGTTCATCCAGCCAGTTGCATCGTCCGGTCTCGCCCATGATCTCCAGGGCATCACACGATCCACGGACGTGGGCCGCTGCTACCCGGGCCCAGCGGAGGACCACTTCGCGTAACTCAGACTCCGGCAGATCAGTGGCCCAACTTGGCAGATCCTCCCGGCACTGGGAAACCGCCGGACCGGCAAGCGAGCGGAATTCCAAGGCTCGTGCCAACGAAAGGATCTCGTCCACCGCTGCGAAATGATACTCTTTGGGCGCCGGTTCACAGTCGGCCCAGCTCAACACACCCGGGGACATTACTGATGAAAAGAGTCCCGTCACCGCAAGGCACCGCAATCGCTCCTCCAGGTTTCCGGCATCCCCGCTCTCCCCCAGGTAGAAGCCCAGCCGGACTCCGGGAGAAATCATCCTGACACGGACGGGGATCCCCGTAGCCGGCTGAGTGGCGCGATAGACGGTCACAGTCAGCCACCCCGCGCGAGCAGCATCTATCGCGTCCACGAGTCGCTGCTGCTGCTGAAAAAGAAACCGCTCTGACAGCGTGGTGTCTTCCGCCCGAAGCTGGCGCACTTCGCCATCGGCCGGTCCTACCAGCAGCACGGAACGGACTTCCACCGTGACCGCGCCACCAACGCCTTCGCCGCATAGAAGATCAAGACGGTGAATCCCCGGACCGGCCCTCCAGGGGGCGGCCGCCGATGTCCACCTTTCCGCGGGCAGATCAAACTCCCCCAGACTAACTCCGTCTCCCCTGACCTCCAGCCGCGCCGGACCCCGGGACGATGCGCGCCCTACCAGTACAACCTGGCCGGTAAAGCCGGCCGCACTCTCCATCCAGAACGTTACCTGTGCGGCGCCGGTCCAGGTAAGCACGCTGTCGCAGACAGTCACGTTACCGGCGGCTCCGCTGCCGGTAAACTCAAGCTCCAGCCCCCCGGCCCCCGCCCACACAGTAACGGCCGCCAGCAGGATTCCGATCGTCAGCCGGCTTCTTGACATTTCCCACCTTCGGCGATCTTGCGGCGCGCCGCTGATTGAGCGGCTTCAAACACCTTCCTGACCGCCACGTTATGATCACGAGCCAGCCTCCGGCAGTCCTCCATTTCCGGACTGATGGTCACCGGATGCCCGTGAAAATATCCCACTTTCACACGGATCGCCCCGAATTCTGTGGAAACCTCTTCAATGCTGCGATGCAGGACCGACCGCCGCAGAAAGCTCTCGCGGACTCCCAAAGTTGTCGTCTCGGTGAAGAGTATCTCCAGCATCTTTTCCCTGAGGCCGGGATCACAGATCACGCGGATTTCGGCTGCCGGGCGCTGCTTCTTCATGACTATGGGCAACGCGTAAGCATCCAGGGCACCCGCCTCCAGCAGCCTGCCGATCGTCACACCGAGGAGCTCCGGAGTGGTATCGTCTACCGAGGTTTCCAGGAGCAGGCAATATTCACTGCTCTCCGCCTCATCGGACTCCAGAAGCACCGCCCGCAGAAGGTTCGGCCGGTGTCCGCCCTCATGCGTACCGATCCCATAGCCGACCCGGAGTACCGCTGCACCGGAAGGCGGCGCGTCCGCGTTTTTCAGCGTCATCAGCAACGCCGCAGCGGTCGGTGTCACGGTCTCGTATTCCTCCGGCACGTAGACCACCGGGTGCCCCCGTAGCAACTCCAGGGTCGCCGGGGCCGGATTGGGCAGGATCCCGTGGGCACATTGTACGGTCCCGCGTCCCAGCGGCAGCGGCGCCACCGACACGCGGGAAATGCCGAGCAACTCGACTCCCAGCAGGCAACCGCATATGTCGGCGATGGAATCCAGAGCACCGACTTCATGGAAATGGATTTTTTCCTTTTCCACGCCGTGGATCCTCGCCTCCACCTCCGCCAGCCGGTCGAACACCGCCAGCGCCGTCTGCCGCACACCCTGCGACCATGAATCCGCTCCGTGTATCATCTCGCGGATTTCGGGCAGGTGACGGGCGGTGGACGGCGCGGCTGCGGTCCGTACCCGGATGCGCGTTCCCCGAACTCCGCCGGCCGCAGCATCCTCCTTTGCGATGGAGAGCCCCGCGAGGGGAAGTTCCCGCAGGCGGTCTTCCACGCGGGACAGATCCACACCAAGATCGACCAGAGCTGCCAGAATCATGTCCCCGCTGGCACCGCCGATTGCCTCGAAGTGGAGATGCCTCATTCCCGGCCCTCCTGGTCCGGGAGACGGTTGATCATGGCCGCGGCCACTCCGGCCCCGAACCCGTTGTCGATATTGACCACCGTCACACCCGCCACACAACTGTTCAGCATTCCCAGCAACGCCGCCAATCCCTGCAGACTCGCACCATATCCCACACTGGTGGGGACTGCAATCACCGGCCGGTCAACCAATCCCCCGACTACCGAGGGCAGCGCTCCCTCCATACCCGCTACCACCACCAGCGCGCGTGAACGCCGGAAAAGCGGTACGAATCTCATGACCCGGTGCAGTCCCGCCACCCCCACATCGTACACCCTTTCCACCCGGGCCCCGAGAAACTCGGCGGTGAGAGCCGCTTCCTCACTTACCGGAAGATCTGCGGTTCCCGCACTGACGACGCACACCCGGCCGCGGAGCTGTCTCCCCACCGGCGAGCGGACGATGCGGGCGTCGGGATGGTACTCAAGCTTCGGAAACCGCTTTGCCAGTCTGGCGGCCTGCTCCTCGCTGACCCGGGTAGCCAGGACCGGCTGTCCGGACGCCAACAGTGTCCCGACGATCTCCTCCACCTGGCCGGGACTCTTGCCCTGACAGAAGACCACCTCAGGAACTCCGCGCCGCCGCAACCTGTCCACATCCAGGTCCGCGGCAGAGGTTCTCAGCTCAAGCAGACTCCACAGTCGGCGGGCGGCTTCTTCTTCCGACATGCGGCCGTCAGCCAGATCTTTCAGTATCTGCTTCCAGTCCATTTGCCCTGATCCGCAAGAAAAACACCGCGAACAGCCCTCGCTCTCTCCCGGCAGCCAAGCACATCAGCATGATCGCCACCCCCGCGCCCGGCAAGCTCATAATCCATTCACTATTACATGAGCCAGCCTCTGGGGAAAAGCGCTGTCTCCAGCACAGGTAGAGGCCGAAGCCTGAGGGACTGCTTATTGCGACCCGTCACCGGAGTCGGGTGTCAGTCCCGGGGGTGGATGCTCGGTACGTCGCACTGTGCCGTCGGTGTACAGCACGTGGTACTTCCCGCGGTGCGGAGCGGGGTAATTGGTGGGATCCAATGCGTTGATTTCCACCAGCATCCAGGTAAGCCCCGTCTTGCCCAGCCGCTGGTTGTTAAGCTCTGTGTTCCAGATGTAGCTGACTCCGTACTTCCGTATCCGGCGGCCGCATGCCGGACAGATGGCGATCTCTTCCGGATACCCAACATCCCTCAGGAAGCGAAGCAACGAGCCGTTGGCGTATTTTTCTTCAGGATAAAGCACCAGCCGCGGCAGGGCGCCGTGCTCCGCCTGGTAGAGTTCGAAGGCCGAATAGATCTGCTGCAGATGTTCAATGCACATCCTTTCCTGCTGCATTCCACGGAACACCCACCGCAGTCCTGCTGCTGTCGTTCCCAACAGTCCCAGTACGAGCACCAGGACCATCAGGCGCAACTCCGCCACACCGGCGCGCATCCTTCTGCGTGCCGGACCGCCAGCGTGCCCGTTCATGCGGTTGGATTTCATTTGCGCCTCAACTCCTGCAACAGTCGTTGAGCCAACGGTGCCGGCCACTCGTAGCTGGGAATACTCGATCTCAGGGTTTCTTCCAGCGCCATTGTCTGTACGTGCCGGTCACCCACCCGTTCAGCGCGCACCGCCAGTGCAAACCACGCATCGTTGCGGAAGATGCGCGGCATTTGCGCCAGAGCAGTCCGCAACTCATCCGGCTCCTTTTCTCCGGCCAGGATCGAGACCAACTCGCGGAACGGCCCGCGGGGTGGATATTCACGAACCATCAGGGCCGCCTCATTCTCGCTACCGGCCCGCACCAGGTACCACTCCAGATCCCAGCGGCCCATGTCCTTCATCAGTCGCGAGCCTCCCTTCAGAGCCAGTAGGCGCTCATAGTCGGCCATTGCCTCGGAAAAATTTCCCGCCGCCAGTTGTACACGGGCTCTTTCCAGTACGGCTACCGACTCCATCCATTCGTCGCCGAGTCGTGCAAACAGCTCGGCGGAATGGCCCAACAATTGGGCAGCCTGCTGCCAATCCCCTGCCCGCATCGCCCGCCGGCCCCGCCGGAGCTGATCCCAGGCCTGCGGCCGCCCCGTGTTATTCTCCACGCCGGCCCGGTATGCCTCCAGCCGCTCCTGTACCGAGCGCAGCAGTGCCAGATTGATGAGCCCTTCGGTCCGGGCGTCCATAAGTCGCACGCGCGAGTAAAGATCCACGCCCAGGCCCACCACCAGACACGCAACGCCGGTCCACAGCGCCTGCCGACGCTTCCGCAACCAGAAGGAGACGTCGTCCGCCACGCTGGGATGCCGGGCCGATACACGCTTTCCGGCCAGTGCCCTTTCCAGATCCTGAGCAAAGGCCTCGGCGTCCGGGTACCGGTCTGTCGGGTTCTTGGACAGCGCCTTGAGGATCACCGCCTCCAGATCCGGTGATATCTCCCGGCGAAACAGGCGCGGCCGTCGCGGAGGCTCCTCCTGCACTGCCTTGAGAACATCCTGCATCCGGGCCCGATGACCGACACTGTAAGGCAACACGCCGGCAACCGCCTCGTACAGCACCACACCGAGAGAATAGATATCGCTGGAAGGTCCCACGTGCTCCCCGCGCGCCTGTTCCGGAGACATGTAGAGCGGCGTCCCTGTCAGTGCACCGGTCACGGTACAGGAGGGCCAGTCCACCAGTTCAGCCACTCCGAAATCAGAAAGCAGCGGCTCTCCGAACTCGTCTATCAGGATGTTGCTGGGTTTCACATCCCGATGCACGATCCCACGGCTGTGGGCATACTGCAGTGCCCGAGCGATCTTGATGATGATCCCCACCACGGCTTTGAGGGTCATCGGCGTGCTCTCCAGTGCGGAGTCGAGAGTCTTACTGCGCCGCACCGACTCCATCACTATGTAGTGATAAGGCCCCTGGCGCCCGGTCTCATAGATAGTCAGAATGTGAGGATGCCGCCGGAGTTTCTTGGAAGCTTCCGCCTCACGCCGGAACCTTTCCAGCATGGTGGCCGAGACTCCCGGCCCCTCCTGAAAAACCTTGATGGCGACCTCGTGCCCGGTCTCATCGCGCGCCAGATAAACCGTCGCCATCGCTCCGTGACCGAGAACCTCTTCAATCAGATATTTGCCCAGTCGGAATCCGGGGCCGGGGACCTGTGGCTGTACCGGTATCTCGCCCAGCTGAGCAGTCGCTTCAGCAGTGCTCTCTGATTTGGCATCGGTATCCATGGCCATGTGCAGCAGCGCCACCTCGACTGGGCAGCAGCGATCATGCCATCTGAGAGGTAACTCTGATAATTGATGATAGCAGTGTGCCGGGCCTGAGGCAATTGGTGATGGAGCTCTTGCCGCGCAGGCAGAGCCGTTTCAGTAATGGCGGTTCAAGATTGCAACCGGGACCACGGACGTATGGAATGCACACATCCCTTTCGAGCAGCAATCCGCCAGGGCTGTTCATCTCAACCAATTGCCTGCCGGCGCCATATCCCCGATCTGAGCGACGAGGCTGATGCCGCCGGATCGGATAGCAAGGGGTCCGGAATCGCCCGGTCATTCTGGCAGGACTCGCAGCCGAAATAAGTCACTATGTTGGTTTTCTCTGCTACGATGACAATTGTCTGGTTGTCCCTCGCCCGCCGCCACCGCTGGGACGAGGCTGAGACGGGTCCGTCTGTTGTTATCAGCTCGAAGAGTACTGGGCTAGTGCAATCCGACGGCCGGTCCCTGATTCTACATACCATCCGGCCCGGTTTTTCATGCGGGTCGGCACCGTCGGCCTGGCGGTTTTCATACTGGGTTGCATCTACCAGCGGCACCGGCAGGCCAAAACTGAGACCATCCGATCGCCGACTGCCGCGGACCAGGTCACCAAGGGATTTGCGGGACAACAGCCGCCGACCGGCACGGCGGGAAAAAATCTTGAAATCTTCCGCGGGCGCCTATATGTTAACGCGCTCATAACAGATGCGGTGGGGCAATGAAAAAGGGAATCCATCCGGAATACTTCGAGAATGCGGTGATTACGTGCGCTTGCGGAAACGTGATTCACACCGGCTCGACCGTCAAGGAAATGCACGTTAACACCTGCTCGCGCTGCCATCCTTTCTACACCGGTAAAGCCAAATTCATCGACACCGAGGGCCGCGTAGAACGGTTCCGCCGGAAGTACGGCGCGACGCCCGGAACCGGCGGCGAGAAGTAGCCCGCCCTACCCTGCCACCTCGGCCTCTGACGGAGCTCTCCGGTTGAG
>QNAJ01000038.1 GCA_003641465.1 Verrucomicrobiota bacterium
CCATGTACTGCCGACCTCGATGCTGAAATGGACCTGCCGGGCTACAGACCGGAGATGCCGGTGAACAAAGATAGAGTCCTGAGGATAGCCGAAGCACTTTCGCGCTCCCGCCGACCTCTGCTTCTGGTAGGGCATGGAGCTCTGATCGCCAATGCATCAGCGCAAGTCAAGGATCTGGCCGAGAAACTGCGCGCTCCCGTGGTGACTACTCTGCTGGGTAAAGGAGCATTTCCAGAAACACACCCGCTTTCGCTAGGCATGCTTGGGATGCATGGGACAGCTTATGCCAATAAGGCGGTATGCGAATGCGATCTGCTCATGGCCATCGGCGCACGCTTTGATGACCGTATCCTCGGGACGGCTGATACATTTGCACAGGGTGCAGTGAAAATTCATATTGATGTCGATCCTTCGGAGATCGGGAAGATGATCCAGCCGGACATCTATTGCCTGGGGGACGCCCGGGAAGTCCTTGTTGAGCTGCTGAAGCACGTGACGAGATTGGACACCGAGGACTGGATCAAACATCTGGCGACGTACAAGCGCAAGTATCCGCTGCGGTTCAAGCGACGCGGTTCACTGAAAATGCAGCATATTGTGGATGAGCTTTACCGGCTCACCGAAGGCAGAGCAATAGTTGCTACCGATGTGGGACAGCACCAGATGTGGTGTGCACAATTCTACAAGACAGATTATCCCAACAACTGGCTGTCTTCGGGTGGGGCCGGGACAATGGGATTTGGGCTCCCGGCCGCTATAGGTGCGCAATTCGGCAGGCCTGACGATCTAGTGGTAGCTGTTGTCGGTGATGGGGGATTCCAGATGACCATTCAGGAGCTCGCTACAGCCTGTGTGCACAAACTGCCGATCAAAGTCATTGTTATGAATAACCACTACCTTGGCATGGTACGACAATGGCAGGAACTATTCTATCAAGACCGGAAAAGCGGCGTTGATCTGGAAGGCAATCCTGACTTTGTAAAGGTGGCCGAGGCGTACGGCGCCCGGGGATTCAATCTCCGTCGCCCTGGGGATGTACGGCGTATCCTGCAGCGCGCCCTGGACTACAATGACGGTCCGTGCCTTATCAACGCGGAAGTTGAAAAGACGGACAATGTTTTCCCCATGGTTCCTGCGGGGAAGCCGCTGAGCGAAATGATCATTGAGCCACCGCGCGCTCCTCTTGCTAAGCCGAGTGGATCAACTTGAAAGGAGGTCGCCCGTGAACGGCAGCCGTGCTAACAGCTCCCAGATTCACACCATAAGTGCGTATGTCGCCAACAAACCGGGGGTCCTTGCACGCGTGGCCCTGACGTTTGCACGCCGAGGATACAATATTGATTCGCTGGTAGTATCCGCCGGACGTGACGGCCGGTACTCTCGCATGACCATCACGGCCAGCGGGGATCCCGCAGGACTGGATCAGATCATTAAGCAAATGAACAAACTCGTCGACGTGATTCATTGCACCGATCACACGGGGGAGAACACCGTCATCAGGGAAATGGCGCTCATCAAGGTCAGGATCACACCCAGCGAGCGGTCCGAGGCGTTCCAGATCGCTGAACATTTCGGTGCCAAAAGTCTGGATCTCACAGAGAGATCCGCCATCTTCATGGTCACCGGAGCCTCTGACAAGCTGGATGCCTTCATCAACATGCTTGCAAAATTCGATGTCGTTGAACTTGTCCGGACCGGCAAGGTCGTCATGGCCCGCGGAGAGGAAGAAACCTGAGCAATCTTTGCTGGAATGAGGCCGGAAGTGAGCTAGATTACTTCAACTAGGCCGCATCCGGAGAAAATCCAATTATGGCCCAGACACTTTACGACAAGATATGGAACGAACACGTGGTACGTCAATACGATGACGGTAGTGTATTGCTCTATGTTGACCGCCATCTGGTGCATGAGGTAACCAGCCCCCAAGCGTTTGAAGGGTTACGTCTGGCGGGTAGAAGAGTACGGCGCCCAGACTTGACCCTTGCCACAGTGGATCATAACGTGCCCACACGGCAGCGGCACTGCGTATCCGATCCTGTTGCCGCGGAGCAGATTGCTACCCTCGAACGGAATGCGAAGGAATATGGAATCCCTTTTCTGGGACTTTCGCATCCCGAGCAGGGCATTGTGCATGTCGTCGGGCCGGAGCTCGGTTTCACTCTGCCGGGTACGACTATAGTATGCGGCGACTCACATACCAGCACACACGGTGCTTTCGGAGCCCTGGCTTTCGGCATCGGTACCTCCGAAGTAGAACACGTCCTGGCGACACAAACGTTGCGGCTGAGAAAATCGCTAAACTTCCGGGTACGCTTCGTAGGCGAGGCAGGACCCGGTGTGACTGCTAAGGACATGATATTGCGTTTTATCGGTGAAGTGGGTCCCGCTGGCGGTACCGGCTTCGTACTGGAATTCTGCGGCGATGCTATCCGGGCACTTTCGATGGAAGAAAGAATGACGGTTTGCAACATGAGCATAGAAGCCGGAGCGCGGGCAGGGCTAATTGCACCGGATGAGGTGACATTCGATTACGTCGCTTCGGACGACAGGCCCTATGCGCCGCGAGGCCGTGCACTTCGCGAAGCGATAAGAAGATGGGAAAAACTGGCAAGTGATAAGGACGCCAAGTTTGACCGGGAAATCGAACTCAATATCTCCGATCTTGAACCTCAGGTGACGTGGGGCACCAGCCCCGGAATGGTTACCGGCATAAGCGGAGAAGTGCCGGAGCCTGAGCAGGTGAAACACTTTTCTCGCGATGATGCAGCGAAGGCGCTCGCTTATACCAAGCTGAAACCGGGACAGAAGATTGTGGACATCCCTATTGATGTGGTTTTCCTCGGAAGCTGCACGAATGGCCGGCTCTCCGACTTGCGAATTGCGGCGGAGATCCTCAAGGGAAAAAAGATATCGCCTCATGTCAGAATGATCGTTGTTCCCGGCTCAGAACGTATACGTCGCCGGGCGGAAAAGGAGGGGCTCGACAAGATCTTCAAGGAAGCGGGGGCCGAATGGCGTCATGCGGGTTGTAGTATGTGCCTGGCAATGAATGAAGACCGGCTGGAGCCGGGACAGCGATGTGCCTCAACCACGAACCGGAATTTTGAATCGCGGCAGGGCCGCGACTCCATCACCCATCTGGTCAGTCCCGCTACCGCCGCGGCCAGCGCAATTGCGGGCCATCTGAGTGACCCGCGTGAATACTTCGCCTGAGGAGGGCACACAATGCAGCCATTCGTAAAGTATCGGGGAAAGCTGGCGGTGCTGTACCGCGCCAATATCGATACCGACCAGATTATTCCCAAACAGTTTCTCAAGTCGGTGCGTAGAACCGGATACGGACAAAACCTCTTTTTCGAATGGCGCTACGATGCCAACGGACGACCTGATCCTGCCTTCGTGCTTAACAGGCCGGAGTATCGCGATGCCGGTATCCTAGTAGCCGGTAACAACTTCGGTTGCGGATCAAGCCGGGAGCACGCTGTCTGGGCATTGATGCAGTTCGGCTTCCGGGTTGTGGTAGCCCCCTGGAAGGAGGAGAGCCCCGGAAAGCGTATACCCGGTTTTGCGGATATCTTCCGGAGCAACAGCATACGCAATGGGCTGCTCCCAATTGAGCTTTCGACAGACGAGGTAGAGTGGATCGTCGCGCAGGACCGGGAACATGGGCCTCTGGAAGCTACGGTGGAATTGGTATCGCAGACCATAACTGTGTACGGCATCCCGGAGAATACCTTTCACTTCGAAATTGCACTCGATGACAAGCAGATGCTGCTGGAGGGTCTTGACCCCATTGGCCTCACGTTGAAGAACCTTGCTGACATTGAAAGATTCGAGCAGAGACACAATGTACAAATGCCCACAGCGGAGAGCTCCGGCCTGTGAGGCGGGGTCCTCCCGCTCGATTCCGTTCCTTAAGAGGACCTTTTCCCACCTTCGCGGCATTGGCCCGCGAGCGGAACCCTACCTCGGGTCTTTGGGAATCACGCCTTGGGAAGAGCTGCACCGGCCGCACAGCCGGACCAAGTGTCGCGAGACCCTGCAATGCTTGCAGATAGAGTTTCGGGTCTTCAGAGAGAGCAGATGCGATCTACCGGCCACTTTTCTTCCTCAGCGCATAGCGTGGCGCGCAACTTGTCACTTCCCCGGTGGCACGGCATTTATCGGTGCTGAAAGCCATCAGAGAGGTGCACGGCCTCACGTAACCCTGCATGCTCTTCACTTGGATGTGATGGTCGGATTGCGGAGGCTTGAATATGCCGGAGGGCTAAAGAAAATCGAACAACGTCTTGGGATTCTCCGGAATCCGCTGATTCTTAGTCCTAGAGGGCGGGATGCTGTGAGACTGTCGCGGTGCTGTCAGGCTGAGAATGAGAAGGCATTCTCGAAATTCATCGTGCGTGATCAAGCCGAGTTCCGCTCCCTTCAGACTTTGGCCGGTTTGAACTTTAATCAACGCCTCGCTCTCCTGGAATTCACTAGGAGCAAATCCGGAGAGCTGCGCCATGACTGAATGCCTGCGCAGATTTCGAATGGACCTCTCTTATGACGGAAGCGCCTATGCTGGCTGGCAGGTGCAGCCGGGGCAGGCAACGATACAGCTTATTGTGGAAGACGCGATCGAAAAAGTTTTTCATCAGGAAATACGCGTTCATGCCAGTGGACGGACTGACGCCGGCGTACATGCCCGTCAACAAGTAGCACACTTCGATTTGAGAGGTCTGTCCATGCCCACATCGCGAATGTTGGTCGCATTGAACGCTGTTTTGCCAGCAGATATCCGCGTAATTCGGATCAGAGGTGTCGGACCGGATTTTCATGCGCGACTTAGCGCCACTGCAAAGGAATATCGCTACTATCTCTGGTGCGGGCCTGTGTTGCCACCTTTCCTCTATCGCTATCGGTGGCATGTACGCCGGAAGCTCGATATTCCGCGGATGCAGTGCGCTGCTCGATATCTGATCGGCCGCCATGATTTCACCTCATTTTCGGCAAATCCCAACAGACCCTTGGGAGATACGCGCCGCCATCTCCAGTTGCTCGTGATCCGCAAAAAGGGCTATACCATCGAAATTGTCGCGCGGGCCGATGGGTTCCTGTACAGAATGATGCGCAGTTTGGTTGGCTTCCTGGTCAGGGTAGGGGAGGGAGAGCTGGCCCCTTCCGCAGCAAGAGACATTCTGCGCGCAAAGCGGCGGACCGCTGCGGTCCCCACTGCGCCGGCACAAGGGCTCTTTCTATGGAAGGTGTTCTACTGATCACACCCTGCCTTAGGAGACCAGGGCGGCGGATCGAAGTCTCTTGACGTAAGGCGCCGCGATCGTTTAGTTTCCGGATTCTCAAACCGCGGTGCAAGGTCAGAAAAAAGGAAAGCACCGAAACTATGCCATGCAGCAGGAAGGCGGTATAAAAATCTATCCCTCGGTACTCGCCGCGGATATGGGGCGGCTGAAAGAAATGGCCCAGGCGGCGGCAGCCGCCGGTGCAGACGGCTTGCATCTCGATATCATGGACGGGTATTTTGTGAACAATATCTCGATGGGGTTCGACCTCATATCCGATCTCCGGAGTGTTACAAATCTGCCAATCAGTGTGCATCTGATGGTGATGTGGCCGGAATGGTATATCCCCCGCTGTGCTGAAAAGGGAGCCGACACCATTCTCTTCCATGTTGAAGCCCGTTCTGAAATTGAGACTGCACTGCGGGTCGCGCGACGCATGGGCTCCCGTGTGGGGTTAGTATTGAATCCCGAGACACCGGCTGAAAGCGCTGTTCCGCATTTGGGGCTATGTGATGAGATCCTTTGCATGTCGGTGCATCCTGGATTCGGCGGACAGGTGTTCATCGAAAGCGTTCTTTACAAGATCCGCCTGATAAGAAAGGAATTTCCGCAAGGCATAGTGTCTGTAGATGGGGGACTTGACGCAGATACTTCGGCTAAGGCTGTTGAATGCGGAGCAGATCTTCTTTATCTTGGGACCTACCTGTTCAAAGCCCAGAATATGGCCGCGACCATTGCCAACCTTCGCAAACAATGTCGCCGCGCTGACGCATAACGTCTGAGATGTGCCCATGATGAGTAGTTCCCGAGAGATCAGGAACTTTTGCATTCTGGCCCATATCGATCATGGCAAGTCGACGCTCGCAGATCGGTTTCTAGAGATCACCCATGCGGTGGAGCCCCGGAATCTGAGAGAACAACTGCTCGATGATATGGATCTCGAAAGGGAAAGAGGTATCACAATCAAGGCACATCCGGTGACGATGTTTTACGAGCACCGGGATAGAGTATATCAGTTGAATCTCATCGATACTCCGGGACATGTTGATTTCTCTTACGAAGTAGCGCGAAGCATTGCGGCATGCGAAGGAGCGATCCTGCTTGTGGACGCCACCCAAGGCGTAGAGGCACAGACGGTGGCACACGCGCACCTGGCCGAGTCGCACCATCTGATCATGGTCCCCGCGTTGAACAAGATAGACCTTCCCAATGCGGATCCCCAGCGGGCCCTGAGACAACTCGAAGACATTCTGGCTATACCATCTGAAGAAGTTCTGTGGGTGAGCGCCAAGACAGGGGAGGGAGTGGAAGAATTACTGCAGCGAGTCATTGAAAGGGTCCCTCCACCGTCTCGGGAACAGGACGAACTGCGGGCGCTGATTTTTGACAGCGTCTATGACGATTTCCGTGGCGCGGTGGCGTACGTCCGGGTTAAGGACGGCGAGGTTCATCCGGGGCAGGAGATACTGCTCATGAGTACCGGTAAGCGATATCAGGTGAAGGAAGTAGGGCATTTTCGGCCACAGGTCACAAAAGCAGATCGTTTGGAAAGCGGCGAAGTAGGGTATCTGGTGTGCAACATCAAGTCGGTGTCTGAGCTGAGAATCGGGGATACGATAACTGATGCGACTCATCCCTCAGCTCGGCCGGTTCCGGGATTCCGGGAAATGAAACCCATGCTCTTCGCGAGCATCTACCCGATTGATGGCGGCGATTTCGAGCGCCTGCGGGCAGCTATTGAGAAGTTACGCCTGAATGACTCAGCTCTTGTAGTCCAGCCGGAGACCTCAACCGCCTTGGGACATGGCTTCCGGTGCGGATTTCTCGGTATGCTGCATCTGGAAATTACATTGGAACGCCTCCGCCGCGAGCACGGCGTAGCCATCATTACGACGCGACCTAATGTAGTGTATCGCGTGCACCTTACCTCAGGCGATGAAATCACTGTGGACAATCCCGCCTACTGGCCGGAGGCTCATCTGATACGGGCAGTCGAAGAGCCGGTCGTCGATTTCTTTATCCTCGGTCCTCGCACCTGTCTCGGTGACATCATGAAACTCGTCAGAGAAAAGAGAGGATGCATCAGGGAAACCGAAACCGTAGATCCGGAGCGGCTGCTTATCAAGGGCACGATGCCTCTCTCAGAATTGATAACTGATTTCCATGATCGGCTGAAGAGTGTGAGCCGCGGCTACTCTTCTCTGGATTATGAGGTGACAGGATACGAGTCCTCTGATCTTGTCCGCTTGGATATTCTGGTTCATGGAGAAGTCGTAGACGCGTTCGCTTCGATCGTGCACCGTTCTCATGCGCGGGAGCAGGGGAGGGCACTGTGCCGAATACTGAAACAGACCATCCCCCGCCAACTTTTTCCGGTGGCCATACAGGCAGCCGTGGGGCGCACTATTGTGGCCCGGGAGACCCTGCCTGCCTTGCGAAAGGATGTGACGGCCAAATGCTACGGAGGCGACGTCACCAGGAAACGAAAGCTGCTCGAGAAACAGAAAGCAGGGAAGAAGAAAATGAGAATGTTCGGTAAGGTTCCTATACCACAGGAGGCCTTTCTGAAGGTACTGCGTGCCGATAGCAAGGAGTAAATATGATTCGTGTATTTCGGAGATATAGAACACGGCGGAGGCTGATGGCCCTCTGGAAGGAGTGCTGTCATTTTGTGAATGTCCGAGGAGATATCTGCGACCCGAGCGTTCTGCAACAACTCAAGGCCGCAAGGGATCAGCTCCGCGATGCCCTGCGGCGGAAGAACGACGCCGGGGCAATGGACGCTGCGACCCGCTGTGCCTTTCTCCTGGGCAAAGCTTCCCCGCCAAAATCGTTTCCGCGACTGCGGGAAAACATCGAGGTTCTTGCAGTCGCGCTTGCAGTGGCCATGGGATTCCGCACTTATTTCCTGCAGCCTTTCAAGATCCCCACCGGTTCGATGCAACCAACGCTCTATGGGATTACAGTAGCACCAGCTGAGCGGCCGGGTCTTTCAGACAGGTTTCCCCTGAATATCATCAAGCTGGCCCTTTTCGGGGAGAGATTCATTAGCATCCGTGCACAGACCAGTGGCATTGTTTCCGCCAACGATGTCCGATTTGATATTCGCACACGTCAGATCATTTTCTATATTGCGCGGATACCGCACAAGATCCATCGGAACATGGTCCGCCACTTTCAGCTTGGTCAGTACGTTCACCGCGGCCAGATCCTTGCGACCGGCCGCGTTCACTATGGCGACCACATTTTTGTCAATAAGGTTGCGTACAACATTCGGCGACCGCGCCGCGGAGAAATCGTGGTCTTTAACACCGACCATATCCGGTATCCAGGAGTTATGACTAACACCTTTTACATCAAACGGCTCGTGGCCCTTCCCAGCGAACGGGTATCAATCTCCCCGCCGTACATTATGATAAACGGTAGACCTCTGCAGGATCCACCCGTCTTCACCGGTCTGCTGCTCAATTCCCGCGCCGGCTACACCGGTTACCAGCTACCCAATCGCATCCCCGGAGCGCCACCACCTCTGCTGAGCACACCCTCTGACAGCCTCACCCTTGAGCCTGGCGAATATCTCCTGCTGGGGGATAACAGTGGCCACAGCCTCGATGGACGCTACTTCGGTCCGGTCAACCGCACTCTTCTTGTCGGCCCTGCTGTATTCGTGTACTGGCCCCTGAGCAGGCGCTGGGGTCCTCTGGTTTGGGGCGGATAGGCTCTTTGCTGTCAGCGGGGGCGAGGCCGAAGCGCGAACATAACGTCGGATAATATATCTTATGTTAACTCAGGAGTGCGCGGGCACACTAAGTATTGTGGTCTCCGTCTATAAGCGTCCGGTACAATGCCGCATACTCCCCGGCAGCCCGTTTCCACGAAAAATCCTGTGCCATCGCCCGCCTGACCATGGCCCGCCACAAACGCCGCTGCGAGGCGTACATGGCGGCAGCGGCGTGCAACGCATCAAGGAAAGCGTCGGTGCAACATGGTGCGAACTTGAAACCCGTTCCCGCCGTCGGATGGACCCGTATGTCAACTACCGTGTCGGCAAGCCCGCCGGTGTCGTGAACAATTGGTATCGTTCCGTAGGCCAAGCTATAAATCTGATTCAGCCCGCAAGGCTCGTATCGTGACGGCATGAGATAGATATCCGAACCAGCCTGAATACGGTGAGCTAACCCCTGGTCGAATGCTATTCTGACCGCAATCCGCTGCGGATGCCGGAGAGCCCATTTCCGACACATGTCCTCGAACGGCGGCTCACCTGTGCCGAGAAGAATCAGCTGCACGGGAAGTCTTAATATGGACTCCAAAGCTTTGTCTATGATGTCAAGCCCTTTCTGTTCGACCAAACGGCTGATGATTCCGAGTAAGGCGTGTCCTTTTCTTTGTGGCAGGCCCATTTCCTTCAGAAGTGCGCGCTTGCATATCGCCTTGCCGCGAAGGTCGGAAGAATCGTAGTTCCTCGGGATGTGCTGGTCATGACTCGGATGCCATACACCGTAATCCACGCCGTTCAGTATCCCCCGGAGGCGCCCCGCTCGCTCCCGTAGTAGCCCATCGAGGCCGCAACCAAACTCAGGCTGCTGTATCTCGCGTGCATAAGTAGGGCTGACCGTGGTTATGACGTCGGAAAACACTATCCCCCCTTTCAGAAAATTCACCATCCCGTAGAATTCCAGGGCCTTCCAATTGAAGTAGGACGC
>QNAJ01000039.1 GCA_003641465.1 Verrucomicrobiota bacterium
GTGGGAATTTTCGAAGAGGGTTATCTGTGAGTTTTGACGGAAAAAGGATGCCCCTGTCGCTGCCGCAGCTCATCGCTGCCGTAACTGTGCTCTGGGCGGCGGGATGCGTTTCCATACCTGGAGCTGGAAAAGGCCGACGCCCCACCCGCGCCCTTCCAGCACCTCCGCCTAAGACGGCTTGGAAAGCGACTGCATCTTCCTGCGAGTCTGAACAGTACGCCGCCCGGAACGCCATAGATGGTGATCCCGGCACCCGCTGGAGCAGCGCCTGGTCAGACCCCCAATGGCTGCAGATAGACATGGGCTCCCCGGTCAACCTTTGCGGAGTCGTAATCCGGTGGGAAACAGCCTATGCCCTCCGGTATCGTATTGAAACCTCCACCGACGGGAATATATGGCAGACCGCCCGGACGATTCCGCTCAGTGATGGTCATACCGACTATATCTTTTTCCGACCGCGGGCAGCGCGCTATGTCCGCCTTCTCGGAGTGGAGAGAGCTACAGGATGGGGGTATTCCGTTTGGGAGATTGATCTCATCGGTGCCGCCCAGAGTCCTCAGATCAAGGTTTCCGGAAAAAAGGTCCAAGCCGCAGGAGCCGCGTTCGACGGACTGGCAACGTCGGTCTGGACGACGCCGTCCTTACCGGTCGACTTCGTGGTGGATCTGGGGCAGTCCCTTCCTCTAGGGGGAATCCGTTTCGAATGGGGAGAGAGCTTTCCTGCCCGCGGCGCCATTCATACATCACTTGACGGACATCAATGGGACGAAGCCGGTGGGTTCGACGGTGGTCGCGGTAAGTTCGACGTGGTGATGTTTGCCGCACGCACCTGCCGCTATATCAGGGTCTCCCTGCCCGACCCCACGGATACCCCAGTGCAGATCAGGGAAATCATCCTGCGCGGGCCGGACGAAGATATGTCGCCTCTGGCGCTCTACGCCGTCGCTGCCGAGAAGTCTCCCCCTCTGTATCCGCGCTACCTCACCCGGCGGCAGACATTCTGGACCGCAGTCGGTCCGCCTCAAGCCCCACGCGAAAGTCTCCTCGACGAGTTCGGCGCCGTAGAGCCGCAAGCGGGCAGCCCGGCAGTTTTTCCCTACCTGGTTCAGGGGAAAAGAATCTCCTCCCTGGAACAACTCGGCTCACTGCGCTACACCCTGGCACGGGGCTATTGCCCCATCCCCTGTCTGGAGGCCATCGGTTCCAATCTCAGTGTCCGCGTCTGCGCGGTCCCATGGACTGCGGACAACCGGAACGCCACCGCAGTCAGGTACCAGATCGTCAATCGCAGTGCACAGCTGGAAACCGGCAGACTTGTCCTGGTGATAAGGCCCCTGCAGACCAATCCCCCTTGGCAATACGGAGGTTGGGCCCCGATCAGATCTCTGGTCCTGCGCCGCTCCGAACAATGCGGCAGAATCGAAGTAAACGAAAAACCGTATCTGCTGGTAACACCCGTGTGGAATGCGTCACGCATCGCACGCTTTCACAACGGCGATGTCGCGGAGAATCTCTCTGCCGTGACCAGCCTGGCCCCCGTACAAGCGGAGAAAGACTCAACGGGGCAACTTTCGGCCGCGCTGGCATTCGATTTCCGTCTTGGCCCCTTGGAGAGCTTCGGTGTCGTGGGGGTCTTTCCCTTGGTCGGGCAGCCGATAGAACTGCGGGAATTCCTGGCGGAAACGGGAGCACTGGTGTCTCCTCAAGACGCCTTCGTCGAGGTCGTCGACCGTCAGACGAAAAAATGGCGGTCACTTCTGGAAAGCTTTGTTATGAGTCTGCCTCTGCCGGGGCTGCTCGACACCGTCCGTGCCCAGGGGGCGTACATGCTGGTGAATCAGGACGGACCCGCCCTGCAGCCCGGGCCGCGTAACTACAACCGCTCGTGGATGCGCGATGGATCACTAATGGCCGCCGCCCTCCTGCGCATGGGGATCACCAACCCCGTCCGCAGTTTCATCCGCTGGTACACCGAGCGTGTGCCGCCTGACGGCTGGGTGCCCCCCAGCCTCGACACCGACGGCAGCATCAACAAGGGGTTCGGGTGGGACAGGGAGTACGACAGCCAAGGAGAGTACGTATTCCTGGTGATGGAATACTACCGTTTCACGGGCGACCGGCAGACTCTGGAAACCTGCTATCCCGCCATGCGCCGGGCCATGAAGTACCTCGAGAAGCTGCTCAGCCGGACCCGTTCACCCGATTACATGCGCGGGAGTCGGTTCCCGGAGCGCTTCCGTGGTATCCTGCCCCCATCTATCAGCCACGAGGGATATTCATCGCCGGTTCACAGCTACTGGGACGATTTCTGGGCGCTCCGCGGGCTCAAAGATTTCCGCGCTGCGGCGATTATGATGGAAAACCAGGACGACGCCGCATGGGCCGGCCGGCAGTACGAACTCCTGCGCTCGGCGCTGAGCAATTCCATCCGCGCAACCGTCGAGACCGCCGGAATCGACTATATTCCGGCCTCAGCCGATAACGCCGATTTTGATCCCAGCTCGGTTTCCATCGCCTTCTTCCCTTGCGAGGAGCAGGATCTTCTGCCGACCGCAGCGGTTGTCCGGCTCTACCGCCGCTACTGCGCTGAATCCGAGAAGCGCACCCATCCCGGCTGGAAGGGCGCCTACACGCCCTACGAAGCACGCAATATCAACGCTCTGTGCCTGCTGGGAATGAGATCCGAGGCGCTTGCTCTGCTGAGATTTCTCCTGGCAGGACGCCACCCGTTCGAATGGAATGCGTTCGCTGAAGTAGTTCACGGGGACAAGCGCCGCGGCGCCTATATCGGTGACTTGCCGCACACTTGGGTCGGAGCAGCCCTGGTGACGGCGGTGCGGAATATGGTCGCCATGGAACAGGGAAAGCGACTGATTCTGTTGGCCGGCATCCCTGAAGAGTGGCTGAGATCACGGGACGGCGTTGCAGTAAGCAACCTGCCCACCCGTTTCGGACACCTTACCATGGATGCCCACCTCAAAGGATATACGCTGAAGGTGACCATTTCGGGGGACGTGCACCCGCCGGCTGGCGTAATGATCCGTTGGCCGATCGAGAAACCCTCCCAAGTCATCGTGGACGGTGAGAACTGGTCCAATTTCGATGCCTCTGGTTGCTACCTGTCACAGGTTCCCAAAGAAGTCACGGCATACTGGTAACAATCCACCTCCTACGCCGGCTGCCTGTTCGGGAGCAATCCATGCAGGGCACCCAGGATCAACCGGGACGCCGGTGTCAGGACCTTTCGCGGGTCAGGTGGCCAAGTTGATGACCGGGGGCTCGTAGTCTTCCGGGGGCTGAAAGCCCAGCAGCACCAGACAGGTCGCCGCCAGGCTGGCGATTCCCAATCCCTTCCTGTCACTCAGCCGCCAACGGCTCATGTCAACCGGATCGTAGACATATACCGGAACCGGATTCAACGAATGGCTGGTTTTTGCCTTTGGCTGACCGGTTTTGGGGTCCAGGACTACCTCGCTGCTTCCCGGTTTCCTCTCGAACATATCGTCGGCATTCCCATGGTCAGCCGACACCACCAGGATTCCACGGGCTTCCGCGACGGCCTCCAGCACGCGTCCGATGCACAGATCCACCGATTCGACCGCAATCTCCACAGCCTGAAACACGCCGGTATGGCCGACCATGTCACCGTTGGCATAGTTGAGCCGTATGAAGCGGTAGGCATTATCCCGGACAGCCTTAGCCACCCGGTCGGTGATTTCTGCGGCCTTCATCCAGGGGCGCTGCTCGAAGGGTACCCGATCGGAGGGAATTTCAATGTAGTCTTCGAGCTTCTCGTCGAATTTCCCCGACCGATTACCATTGAAAAAGTACGTCACATGCCCGAACTTCTGCGTCTCGCTGATGGCCATCTGGCTTACGCCGCTGGCTACCAGATACTCGCCCAAGGTCCGGTCAATGGCCGGGGGAGCCACGAGAAACTTCTTGGGAATATGCAGATCGCCGTCATACTCCATCATCCCTGCATAGAGCACCTTCGGGTAAGGATCGCGCCGGAATGCCGAGAAATCGGGTTCCTCGAACGCCCGGCTGATTTCGATTGCCCGGTCTCCCCGGAAATTGAAAAAAATGACGCTGTCATTATCTCTTATGGGCCCCACCGGCGTACCCTGTTCATCTACAATGACAAAAGGCGGCAGATCCTGATCGATTATCCCCGGTGACTCCCGACGATAGGTTTCAATAGCCTCACGAGCCGACCTGAACCCGCGGCCCTCTCCCTTGACGTGTGTCCGCCAGCCTCTCTCCACTATCCGCCAGTCGGCTTCATAACGATCCATCGTCACCTTCATCCGGCCGCCGCCTGAGGCTATCCGGTAGTCAAAGTCTCCAGACCGGTTGATCTCTGCAAGGAAGCCCTCCAAGTCATCAACATAGACCAGGGCGGACGTGGGCGGGACATCCCGGCCGTCAAGCAGAACGTGAACCCTGACCCTCTTAACTCCCTCCTGCGCCGCGCGGCCGATAAGCGCCTTGAGCTGGTCTATGTGGCTGTGGACATTGCCGTCTGAAAGCAGCCCGATGAAATGCAGCGTCGAATTGTGCTGCAAGCAATTCGAAATCAGTTCCTTCCACACCGGTCCCCGGAAAAGCGCGCCGCTCTGGATTGCCTTATTGACCAGGCGCGCTCCCTGGTCGTAGACGCGGCCGGCACCGATGGCGTTGTGCCCCACTTCACTATTGCCCATATCCTTGTCGGAGGGCAGGCCAACCGCCGTGCCGTGCGCCTTGAGAGTGGAATAGAGTGAACATTCCTTGAGCCGGTCGAGGTGAGGGGTGGTCGCCTTGCGCACCATATCTCCCTCTTCAAACTTTCCGATCCCGATTCCGTCCATTATCAGCAGAACAACCGGACCCTCCGGTCCCGGGTAACCGGCAATCTTCTGTAGCGGCCCTACTTCAACTTCCGGCATGGGTCTCTCCCGCGTCTAGCACGCCAACGGATTCATTCCGGCGCACCTTACAGTAATACCACGGTCTAATCAAATCACTTTCTCAGGCGCTTCCACTACCGCAGGCCCGAAATCCAGGCTCACATTGTTCTCCTTCAGGTCCCGGACAAATAAGCATACAATGCAACCCGGTAGAACGGACTTTTCGCGAACCGGCGCACCACCGTCTCCGGTCAGCGGCCGATGGCAGGGATGCAGGACAGGTATACAGAGCATACCACCACGAGCCGACATCTCTTCCCGGTTACCATTATTGTCCTGGCGTTTTTCACGGCGGCGGGCCAGCACTGGGGTGTGGATCCGGACGCGTTCATGCTTGCACAATACGGCCGGGCGATCGCCGAAGGGCACTGGTCAAAATACACCCCGTCCGCCGAGTCCAGCACCGGATCAACCAGTCTCCTTTACCCGTTTCTGCTGGCTCTGCCCCCGAAGTCCGTCGCGGGGACACCGCTGGCGCTGTGGTGGATCTGGCTGCTCGATGCAGCCTGCTTCGTATGGATTGTCTTCGGCACGCGGCGCTTGGCCAACAATCTCGGTGGCGACGGGAATCTCGCCGGATTGCTGGCCGCCACCTGTGGCCCGCTGGTCTATAACTGCCTGGGAGGTACTGACATGCCGGTGTTCACAGTACTCTTCCTCTGGACGCTGGTATGTGCCTCTGAAAGCCGTCTGGCATTTACGACGCTCCTGGCTCTGCTGGGAGCACTGGTGCGCCCCGAGGGCATCCTGGGCATTGTCATCGTGGGGGTGGTTCTGTCCATTGGTCCCAAGGCGCGGACTCGAATTGTCGGGCTTTCGTGTGTTGGAGCCGCACTTGTATCTGCCATTATCACCTTCGGTACCAACCGGCTGCTGACCGGAACCTGGCAATTCCAGTCGCTCGTCAGAAAAGGATATTTTGCTTCTTTTCCTTTCACGGGGGCGGCAATCCGGACTCTGCACGATCTGACTCTCATTACCAGGGAACTGCTGTTAGGGCTGAACCACGATCGTGCCCTGTACTTCTTCCCGGTCGTCGCGGGGGTCGCCGCCCTGATGGGAATCCTGCGGTTCGTGGCAACCGGTACCATGCTGCACCGCCGGATTACGACTGCATGGCTTCTGGTGGGAGTGGCCGCGCTGATGCTTAACGCCAGCAGCGGCTGGCAGGGACATCAGTACGATCGTCATCTGCTGTGGCTCTTCCCCGGGTGGCTGATTTTCATCGCAGCCGGCGCCAAGGCCCCCCAGCTACGACTGCGGCCCACTCTCTCCCGTTTCCTGCCCTGGATCTTGGTGGGGTACCAGATAGCCACCCTCCCCTTTTTTGCAAGCCAATGCCACCAGCAGGCGGTCACCAACCGGGCGCAGTCCCAATTCATCGCGCGCATGGATAGCGTGCTGCCGGCGGCAGCCAGAATAGGAATCATAAACTTTCCGCATCTGGCGTTCTTTACCGGCCAGCGCGAATTTGTGCACCTGGGCGGGTACGTAACACCGCGGTTCTCATCTGCAGGCTCGCCGCTGGTTTCTCTGGAGATCCTCAAGCACGAAGCCGGAACGCGTTTCGACTATTGGCTCCTGACGGATCTGGAGCGGGATTCACCGCTCGCCAACGGGCTGAGGGGAAGGAAAATCCTTCAGGAAAACCGGCTTGCGGCAGGCCCCGGCCGTCTCGGAATCTACCGGGCAGAGTGGTCACCGCTGCTGGCCGGCGTCAGCCCGGTCTCCCCTGAGGTCCGTGACAGGCTACACAACCGCCAGCTCACCGATCGAATGGATGTGGGCTATGATTTCGACGAGGCGGTCCACCGCTACCGTGCCGCCCTCCATACCCGGAATAGCGTCTGCCTGCCATTGAAAGTGGCGGGCCCGGTCGGGTGCTCCACCACGCCGGTAATCGAGATAGGCCGGCTCATTGAGCAGTCAGAGTCATTCGATGTTTTCTGCCTTACCGGCCGCGCAATGACGGCGGTGATCCGGACCTGCGCCGCAGCGGTGCGGAGCGCCCGCACGTCCCGGGGCACACTGCACAGTCAGGAAATCCAATTCTCCGGCCCTCTGCGATTGAAAGTCTGCGTGGAACCTGACTGGATCACTACGGTGACCGTTCCACTTCAGCAGAACGGGAATCTGAGTGAAGCAATATTCAGCATTCCCGCGGAGGCGGTGCGATCTTCGCCGATACGGCTGCGGATCGAGGGGCGCTATATCTCGCTCGCCTGGTGGTTCTATCAGTAAAAGCTCCCCCGTATCACTGGCGGAAAGCCGCCTGGCAGGCGGTGATCGCCACAACGCCGACAATATCCGCCGAGGAGCATCCACGCGAAAGATCGTTTACCGGCGCAGTCAATCCCTGAAGAATCGGCCCGAACGCCCGGGCTCCGGCCAATCTTTCGACCAGCTTATATCCGATGTTACCCGACTGAATATCCGGGAATATCAGGATGTTGGCAGCCCCCCGTAAAGGGCTGGTAGGACATTTTCTTCTGGCAACATCGGGAACCAGAGCCGCATCGGCCTGAAGCTCTCCGTCGCTGATGACGTCCGCCCGACCCAGCTCCTCCATCCGCCGCCGCATAAGCTGAGCAGCGCGGGCTACCTTGTCCACCAGGGGATGCTTGGCACTTCCATGTGTGGAGAAGGAAAGGAAGGCGACCCGCGGCGGCCGCCCGGTCAATGCGGTGAAAGTCTCGCATGTCGCGATCGCGATGTCTACCAGTTGCCCACTGTTGGGTTCCGGATTCACGCCGCAGTCGGCGAATGCCAGGACGCGATCACCGGCCGGCGAAGGCTGAGCGAGGTCCATAATGAAACAACTGCTGGCGATGTTTATGCCCTCTTCAGTACCCAGGCAACGAAAAGCGGCCCTGAGCATATCCGGAGTGGACGCGATACTCCCCGCCACCATGCCATCCGCCAGGCCCGCCCGTACCATCATGTTGCCGAAATACAGCCGGTTACGCATGATTTCCCGGGCCTGCACCCGGGTTACGCCCTTGTGGGCTCGCAAACGGTAGAACTGCTCGGCCAGCTCCTCACTCTCTTCCGCCTTCAGCCAGTTTTTCACCGTCAGACCGGCAATCTCTACTGACACTCCGGCTTCCGCACTGGCCCCAGAGATCTCCTCTTCGGTAGCCAGGATAATCACCCGCGCGATCCTCTGGCGGACCACCTCCACCGCGGCCTCCACCACACGCGGGTCCTGGCCTTCCGCCAACACAATCTGCTTGTTGGCAGCCCTGGCGCGGGGAATGATGGAATCGAGAATGCTCATCGGCTCTCGCCTGACTGCGCCGTTATCACTGCCACTGTCTCCCTCGCGATCATCAGCTCTTCATTCGTCGGCATCACCACGGCCTTCAGCCGACTGTTCTCGGTGGAAATCACCGCCGGCCGCCCGACCGCCTGTTCGTTCTTCGCGGCATCAAGCGCGCATCCCAGAACCTCGAGGTTACGGATCACACGCTCACGGATATAGGGGGAATTCTCGCCGATTCCACCGGTGAATACCAGTACATCGGCCCCTCCCAGGACAGCGTAATAGGCGCCGATATAGGAAACCAGCCGGTGAACAAACATCCATATCGCACGCGATGCCTTCTCATGACCCTTTTCCGCCGCTGCAATAACGTCGCGCATATCGCTGCTGCCGATACCCGCAACTCCCAGCAGTCCACTCTTCTTGTTCAGGAGACGGTCTACCTCATCGGCGGACATCCCCTGCCGTACCAGATACAGTACAACACCGGGGTCAATATCCCCGCAGCGGGTTCCCATGACCAGCCCGGCCAGCGGTGTCATTCCCATGCTGGTCTCCACTACCCTGCCTTGTGACACAGCGGTGACGCTGGCGCCATTTCCCAGGTGGCAGGTAATCATCCTGAGGCGGTCCAGTCCGGTACCCAGATAATCCGCCGTCGCCAGAGCAACGTATTTGTGTGACGTACCATGAAAGCCGTACTTTCTTACCCCGAACTTCTCATAATATTCGTAGGGGATCGCATACAGATAGGCCGCCGGCGGCAGGGAATGGTGAAATGCCGTATCGAAAACCGCCACGTTGGGGACCCCAGGGAGCACCGATTCTACCGCTTCGATCCCTTTCAGGTTGGGGGGATTGTGTAAGGGGGCCAGAACAGAAAATTCCCGGATACTTGCTTTGACTTCCTCCGTAATAAGTGTCGAATCGTGATACTTCTCACCGCCATGCACTACCCGGTGGCCGACCGCCTCAACTTCGGCAATGCTCTTAAGGACGCCGCGGTCCGGGTCCACCAGCGTATCGCATATCAGACGCATGGCCTCGTCGTGACTGCCTATGCTGACTTCCTCGTCCACGTGCCGGCCGTCGTGACGCACAAACTTCAGGCGGGGCGCCGGCAGAGCTATGCGCTCCACGATTCCCCGCGCGAGCATTTTCTCATCCTCCATGGAAAACACCATGAACTTGATGGAGGAACTGCCCGCGTTGATCACCAGCACGATTCTCGGTCTTTTCACACAAATCTCCCTCTACTGTTCTTGAAGACCTTAGGTGAACTCCAGCTCCGGATGAGGATCACAAATCCTCTTCTATCTCAGAAGCTGCGGTCCTGCAAGTCATTTCGCCCGCTCAGGCCGCGTGATCCCGCCGGTGACGGTTTCTCAACAAATCCTCGGCAATTGTTCGCCGCTCAACATGTCGAGAATCCGAGACGTTCCCAGCGCGCTGCGGACAACCACCCGGCCGCCGGCCGTTTTCCCGGTTACCGAACCCACCACCCGGGCCATCCGTCCCGCCGGATGCGAACGAATGACCTCCAGCGCCTGCCCAGCCCACCGATCCGGCAGAATAACGACCATGGCACCCTCATTGGCCACGTATAAGGGGTCTAATCCCAACAGCTCGCATGCGCCTCTGACCTCGTCACCAATGGGAACACTGTCTTCCTCCAGCTCCATGCGCACACCGGCAGACGCGGCAA
>QNAJ01000040.1 GCA_003641465.1 Verrucomicrobiota bacterium
AGTCTGGGAGCCCGGACTCTGGTCCGTGACGTGGGGCGGGTACTGGAAATTCCTTTCCCCGAGTGTGACCGCCTGGCACGCATGATTCCTGAAGACCCCCACATCACCCTGGACCGTGCCCTGGAAGAGAGCCCCGATTTTCGTAATGAAGTGCGCACCAACCCCAACGCCAGGACCATCCTCCAGTTCGCCCGCATTCTCGAAGGACTGCCGCGTCACGCCGGAACCCATGCCGCGGGGGTGGTGATCGCCGAAAAGCCCCTGGTCGAAATAGTCCCACTGGCCCGCGATAAAGAGCAGAACATCGTCACTCAGTTCGAGATGAAATCGCTGGAAAAGGTCGGTCTGCTGAAAATGGACTTCCTCGGCCTGAAAACCCTCACGGTTATCCAGAAAACGCTCGACAACATCGAACGCACCCGCGGAGAGAAAGTGGATATCGAGAAAATTCCCATGGATGACCAGTCTACCTTTGACCTCCTCAACCGCGGAGATACGGTGGGCGTCTTCAAGGTTGAGAGTCGGGGTATGCGCGCCCTGCTGCGGCGGATCGGATTGACCTCATTCGAAGATCTGATCGCCATGATAGCGCTCTTCCGGCCCGGCCCCATGAACATGCTTGATGACTACGTCAACCGCAAACACGGCAAAGTGCCCATCACCTACGACCATCCCCTGCTGGAACCCATTCTCAAGGAAACCTACGGCGTCATGCTCTACCAGGAACAGGTGCAACAGGCAGCCAACGTCCTGGCCGGATTCACCTTGGGCCAGGGCGATATCCTCCGGCGCGCCATGGGAAAAAAGAATCCCGAGGTCATGGCGGCTCAACGCGAACGCTTCATCAAGGGCTGCTGGGAAAAGAACCGGATACCCGCTGAACAGGCCGCCCGCATCTTCGACCGGATGGAACGTTTCGCGGGCTACGGATTCAATAAGTCACACAGTACAGCCTACGCCATACTTTCCTATCAGACCGCCTACCTCAAGGCCCATTACCCGGTCGAATTCATGGCCGCCCTGATGACCAGCGAAATGGGCAACACCGACAAGCTTCCGGTGCTCATCGAGGAGGCCCGCAACATGGAAATCGCGGTGCTTCCTCCCAATATCAACGAAAGCCTGCTCGAGTTCACGCCGGTTGTCCCTTATCAATCCCACCACGGCCGTAAGTACGTGGGCGCGATCCGGTTCGGTCTCGCGGGGGTGAAGAACGTCGGCGCCGCCGCCGTCGAAGCGATTCTCGCCGAACGCGCCGCCAACGGTCCCTTCAAGGGTCTCATTGATTTCTGCATGCGCATGGATTCCCAGCTGGTGAACCGTAAAGTCATTGAAAGTCTCATCAAATGTGGATGTTTCGACTTCACCCGTATCTCGCGCGGGCGCCTCTTTCGGGGACTGGACACCGCCCTCGCACGGGCCGAAACCGCCCGCCGTGACCGACTCAGTGGGCAGGGGCACCTGTTCGGAGACAGTTCCGAGTCCGGCTTGCTCGACGATTCCTCCCTGCCCGAGGGGGCTCCCTGGAGTACCGCCGATATGCTCGCGGCAGAGCGCGAGCTGCTGGGATTCTACATCTCCGGCCATCCTCTGAAGGAATATGAGTGGATACTGGAAAACTTCGGCTTCACGCGTATTGCCAATACCTCCAGCGTAGCGCCGGGAAGTATTGTGCGGCTCGGAGGGATGGTCACCCGCCTCCAGCGGCGTACAACCCGCAAAACCCAGGAAAACATGGCCACATTCCACCTGGAAGGCATCGAAGGCGCAGTGGAGGTGGTTGTATTCCCGTCTGTCTATAAGGACTGTGGGGTCTACCTGAAGGAAAAGGCTCCCGTGATGGTCATCGGTGAGCTCAGCACCGAAGACGTGTTGCGACTCAAGGCGGCCGATATCTGCCCGCTGCACGAGGCCCCTCAACGGCTGGCGGCGGCCGTCTACGTCCGCATTCCGGAGGCCTCAGTGGACGAACACCGGATCGCTGAATTGAAGCAAGTAATCCAGCGCTTCCATGGCAAAACGCCCCTCTACATCTGCATCGAATTCCTGCATGGCGAAAAAGTCTTCACCGATACCGATCGCGGCCATTCGGTCTGCGTGAGTGAAGAGTTCGTCCGTCGCCTGGAACATCTCCTGGGTGAGGGATCGGTTTACGTGGAGGTCAAGCCCGCGGCCGCAGGCATCTCCCCCAACGGAAACCGCCGCAGGAAAGGGAACAATTCCACATCTGGCTCCCGCTCGCGCCGCATCCGACGCGCTGCAAATGTACAGAGCTGAGACGATCTCGGATCCTACCTGCTGCCCGCCTCACCACACTGAGAACCCTCGCTGTGTGAAATCCGTGAACATCCTGCAATGCCGTCCTCCGGGCAGCGCCGGCATCTGTTCACCTTACCGCCGCCGTCGCCACTCGGCCGGGGTGTAGTAGGCGACAGTCACGCCTGGCACCCCCCGCAAGGGAACGCGTCTATCGCGGAAGCACTCGCACGCCGCTCCTTCGGTGCTAACTTCTTGAGAGCAAAGCACTTATTTTTCGGGAATATTGGCCTTGCCAACCACAATATATGGCACTATTTTGCCGTAGAGGAGACTTGAGAACCCAACATATAGTAACCCCCAGTTTTGTTGTACTGGGCCGCAGACCCGGCAGATCAGGAGGAAAGAGATGGCAAGTACTGCGTCAACAGCCGACTCTGAAAAGATAACGGGAAGCTCTCTTTCCGGCTGCAGCGTCGTTCCCGGCGGTAAGGGTAAAGCCCTCCGATTCCAGCGCATGTTCAGTACCGCCGGCACTTCGCCGTTCGACACGGTCAAGTGGGTAAGACGGCGAGCCCGCATCACTGATGACAAGGGGAACGTAATTTTTGAACAGGACGGGGTTGAGGTGCCCGAATTCTGGTCGCAACTGGCCACCAACATTGTCGCCTCCAAGTATTTCTATGGCGAGGTGGGCACCCCCCAGCGGGAATACTCCCTGCGCCAGTTGATCCACCGCGTGGCACGGACCATAACCGATTGGGGGCTGGCGGACGGCTATTTCGCCAGCGCTGAAGACGCTGCAGTATTCTATGATGAGCTGGTTTACTTGTGCCTGTACCAGTTCGGAGCCTTCAACTCGCCGGTATGGTTCAACTGCGGACTCTACCAGCAGTACGGTGTCGGCACCGGCAACAATCCCGGCAACTACTATTTTGACAAGAAAGACCAGCAGATCCGTCAGGCTGCAACCCAGTACGAGCATCCTCAATGCTCGGCCTGTTTCATCCAGTCGGTCGAAGACACCATGGAGAGTATCATGGACCTTGCCCGCAGCGAGGCCATGCTGTTCAAGTTCGGCAGTGGTACCGGCACCGACCTTTCCACGCTGCGCAGTTCCCGGGAACGACTTTCCGGCGGCGGCCGCCCCAGCGGTCCGCTTTCCTTTCTTCGCGTATACGATGCAATCGCCAGCGTGATAAAGTCCGGCGGGAAGACCCGGCGTGCCGCCAAGATGAACTCCCTCAAATGCTGGCACCCTGATATCAAGGAGTTCATACAGGCCAAGGCCGAGGAGGAAAAGAAGGCCTGGGCGCTGATTGCCGAAGGATACGACGCCGACTTCAACGGGCCGGCCTATACGACGGTGGCCTTTCAGAACGAGAATCTGTCGGTCAGGGTGAGCGACGAATTCATGCGGGCGGTGCTCGAGGACCGCGAGTGGCAGACTCATTGGGTCACCGATCCCGGCAAGTCCGGCCCGAAGTACCGCGCTCGTGATCTGATGCGCTGGATCGCCGAGGGCACGTGGATATGCGGTGATCCCGGAGTGCAGTACGACGATACCATCAACCGCTGGCACACCTGCAAGAACTCCGGAAGAATCAACGCCAGCAACCCGTGCAGTGAATATATGTTTCTCGATAACAGTGCCTGCAATCTGGCGTCATTGAATCTGCTCCGCTTCCTCGACCCGAACGGAAACTTTGACATCCGGCGTTTTGTGCATGCCGTGGAAATATTCATTACGGCCCAGGAAATCATCGTGGATAACGCCAGTTACCCGACACCCGCAATCGCGCTCAACAGCCACCTGTTCCGTCCCCTCGGCCTCGGATACGCCAACCTGGGTGCCCTGATAATGACCCTCGGCTTGCCCTACGACAGCGAAGCCGGCCGCTCCTGGGCGGCGGGTATCACGGCGCTGATGCATTTCGCCGCCTATCGCCATTCGGCCCGCATGGCGGAAGCCCTAGGCACTTTTCCCGAGTTTCCGAAGAATCGTGAGCCGATGCTGGAAGTAATCCGCATGCACCGGGAAGCATTGGCCGACATACCGGAAGGCTGCCGGCCGGAAATCCTGCAGGCAGCCGGAAAACTGGCGGAGGAGGTGCTGGAGGCCGGAGAACGGTTCGGCTACCGCAATGCTCAAGTAACCCTCCTGGCACCCACCGGAACCATCGGTTTCATGATGGACTGTGATACCACCGGTATCGAGCCGGATATCTCGCTGGTGAAATACAAGCAACTGGCGGGCGGCGGTATGCTGAAGATCGTCAACCAGAGTGTGGCACCGGCTCTCCGGCGATTGGGATACACCGAAGAAGAAGTCAGCCGTATCCTGGACTATATTGACGAAAATGACACCATCGAAGGAGCTCCCGGGCTTAAAGAAGAACACCTGCCGGTATTCGATTGCGCCTTCAAGCCGGCCAAGGGTACCCGCTTCATTCCCTATATGGCCCATATCCGGATGATGGCCGCGGTGCAGCCGTTTCTCTCCGGAGCAATCAGTAAGACGGTCAACATGCCTAATTCAGCCACAGTGGATGAGATCATGGAGGCGTACATCGAGGGATGGAAACTGGGCCTGAAGGCCCTGGCGATCTACCGTGACGGCTGCAAGCGGAGCCAACCGGTAAAAGCAAAGGCCGAAGAACGCGAGCAGGCCGAGGCACCGGCTTCCCTTTCGGCGGCGTCTCCGGCGCGGCCCTTCCGCCGCCGAATGCCGCCTACCCGGCGGTCCATCACGCACAAGTTCAGTGTCGGCGGGCATGAGGGATACCTGACCGTAGGGCTGTATGAAGACGGCTCACCCGGAGAGCTCTTCATCACCATGGCCAAAGAAGGCAGCACCATCGGCGGATTGATGGATTCTCTGGGTACCTGCGTCTCGCTGTGTCTGCAGTACGGCGTGCCGTTGCGCGCCCTGGTGGATAAATTCGCCCACACGCGCTTTGAGCCCAGCGGGTTCACCAGTAATCCCAACATCCCCATCGCCAGCTCGCTTACTGACTATATTTTCCGCTGGCTCGGGCATACTTTCCTGAAAGACTATCCGGATGAAACCACGGGGAAGTCACCGGAAGGCCAGGCGGCCGAACAGTGGGCCCGCAACAGCGCTGATGCGCAATCGGCGGATGAGCACAGTAAGGAACCCGCACGCAAGCCCGGGGCCGGACAGGTTCCGGTGGTGGCCACTTCCACCGACGCGCCGATCTGCGACGTATGCGGGTCCATTACTGTCCCCAACGGCCACTGCTACCGCTGCCCCAACTGCGGGCATTCAATAGGGTGCTCCTGAGGCCGGAGGGATGCCCGTGGGATGCGGTTGACAGGGCCTTTGCCGGTGGTGCTCGGGGGGGGATTCGAACCCCCACAGCCTTAAACGGCTACTAGGCCCTCAACCTAGCGTGTCTGCCATTCCACCACCCGAGCGCGGCACCTTAACATATCTACCGCCCTGAGCTTCCGCAAGGCCCATTTGCGGCGCGCCGGATACTGGACTTGGGGGCCGCCGCCGGATAGCATCCCCGCCATGAAAGTGATACTGGCAAGCCGTAATCCGGACAAGCTGCGGGAACTGCAGGCTTTGCTGGGTATTCCGGGCCTCCAGCTTCTCCCGGTGAGTGCCTTCCAGGTTCCCGAAGTGGAAGAGGATGGAGACACCTTCGAGGCCAATGCGGTTAAGAAGGCCCGTATCACTGCAAAGAGCACCGGCCACTGGGCACTCGCCGACGACTCCGGTCTCGAAGTCTACGCGTTGGACATGAAGCCCAGTGTCTATTCCGCCCGTTTTGCCGGCAGGCACGGGGATTACGCCGCCAACAACCGCAAGCTGCTGGAACTGCTCCGGAACGTCTCTGACCGCCGGGCCCGCTTCCGCTGCGTTATCGCGCTTTCAAGCCCCGCCGGGCGATGCCGCACGGTGGAAGGGGTTTGCACCGGCCGGATCGCAGATGCTCCCCGCGGCCTTCACGGCTTCGGATACGACCCGGTCTTCATCCCTGCCGGGCACCGGAAGACCTTCGCGGAAATGTCTCCGGAAGAAAAAAACCGTCTCTCCCATCGGTTTCGTGCCGCTTGGGCCGCGCGCCAGGCCTGGGGATCCCTTTTGAGTGGACCCGATCTGCCCGACTGGCCGGACTGAAGAAAAGATACCCGTCCCTCACGGTGGCTATTTCTCACGCCGGGTCTTCAGCATACGCCTGAGTTTCTCAAGCGCCTGATCTTCGATCTGCTTGATGCGTGCCCGGGTAAGGTTGAGTTCCCGGCCCGTTTCCTCCAGAGTCCTGCCCTCCATGAATCTCAAGTACATTATGTAGCGCATTCGGGCTGGAAGACGGTCGATTGCATCCCAGACCTCCGCCCGCTGCGCGGCATCCGACGCATTCTCAATACTGCGGTCCTCAAGAACGTTGTACAGTGAAACGGTTTCGTCGCCACTCACCGTTGCATCCAGCGAAAGAGGTTGCGCCGGTCGCTGCTCCCACTGTTTCAGCAGTTTGCGCAGGCGGCCGACATTTTGCGGCTGCTCCTCCATAAGGCGGGCGAGCTCCTCGTCATCGGGCGTTTTCTCCCCCCGTTCACGGAAGGAATCCATCACTCGTTTCAACGCCGCCATCTCGCTGGTCATCATGAGCGGCAGCGCCCCTGAGCGCACCATGTCACGGAAGTAGTTGAGCAGCCGGTTGCGCACCGCCCGCACCGCATAGGCATAGAAAGGGACTCCGCGGGTGTAGTCGAACTTGCGGATGGCATGTGAAAGAGCTTTGGCGCCTTCCTGCAGAAAATCCGCCAGCCACATCGGGCCGATCCAGAAAAAAGGCTTCACGCAGGCCACTACCAGCCGCCGGTTGGCGATGAAAAGCTCTTCTTCCGCCGCTTCGATTTCGGACACCAGACGCCGGGCCTTGATAAGAGCCGCCCTTACCGCAGCAGTGTTACGGTACCGAGCCCGTGCCAGCTTTTGTATCTGGTAGCCGCACCAATGCATCTCCTTGAACAACTCGACCACATCCCGGTTGTCGAGCACATCCACCACTCCGCGGTCAGTGAGAAAGCGGCCGATAGCCTGCAGGTCCGGGCCGATCTTCACGTAGGTGCGGCGCTGCCGGATGCGACGTGGACGATATCCCTTCTTCTTGAACTCCGGCAGAACCAGTACCTCAAACGGCAGCGCGTCCGCCAGTGTAATCAGCTCGTTCCGGTAACGGCGGCCGGCCGGGGTCAAGGTGGGATGACCGCCGACTCTGTCAGAATGATCCATCGGTCCGTCTCGCTGCATCCCATCCGCGCCGTCCACCCCCGCACAAGTCTGCTGCCCATGCAAATCTCTGTCAATGCAGCCGTGCCGCGCGGATCTCCTTCCCTGCGGTGAGGCAATACTCAGCCAATGCACGAAGCCCGGTTTGTCGGGCGGCTTGTTCAAGTATCTGCAGCGCTGGAAGGAAATAACGTCCGAAATGTTCCAGCCCACTCATCCGCGAAAGGCGGCCGAAAGCCCCCAGCGCCTGCGCCGTACGTTGTACCACCGCCCACCAGAATATTTCCTCACTCAAGGTCACCCTATCTACCCCGGCCATACTCAGATAGTAGTCCAGCAGCCGTGTCCGCACCGGCTGCGGCATCCGCACGTACGAATCGCAGAGTAGAGCGGCCAGATCATAGGCCGCCGGGCCGGCCCGCATGCCCTGGAAGTCCAGTAGGAAAACTCTTCCATCGTCAGTGATCCGGATATTGCTGGACTGGAAATCGCGATGAATCAGTACCTGCGGGCACTGGAGGAGCACCCGGGAGGCCCGCGACAGCTCGCGGAACGCTGCGCTGCAAAGCGATGAGGAGGGAGTCCGCAGGCGCGACGCAAAGTTAACCCGGAAAAGTTCCCGCTCGGCTTGCAGTAGCCGCGCATTCAGCGGAGGATTGCGCGGCAGCCTGCAGCGCTGCAGCTTTTCCAGCCCATTCTGATGAAGCTTCACCATTTCATCCAATGCGCGGCGGTAGACAGCCTCCAGATCTCTCCAGACGACCGGTGTTTTTTTCACCAAGTCCCGGAGGTCGCCTCCGGGGATATACTCCAGAAAGACTACTCTGTCCCGCGCACTGTGCCACAATACGCGGGGAACCGACACGCCCAGCGAACGGAGAAAGCGGCCATACTCTGCCAAATAGCAGTTCTCCCGGCGCGTGGCCTCGTAGCGCACCAGCATTACCTCTCTGCCCCGGTATACCAGCTTGAATAGTCGCCGATCTGATCCCCGCGGCGGATAGACCTGCGCGGCAGTATGCCCGATCTGCCATCCCCACCGGCGTAGGACCCCCACTTCGCGGGCCGTCAGCACGTCGCCCGCCGCGACCACCAGACCGCTGACGCGGCCGCTCACCACTGTTCCGGGTCCCACTAGAGCTTCGATCACTCGTGCTCCCTCCTCGATACGGCATCCTGCCATCAGCACTGAGTCCCGGATCTCCGCACCATTGACCCGCTGCGCCGATCCTGCAATAAGGATTTCAGGAACTACTTCGGAAACGCGAAACTTTCGTCCGTGCCGGGGCACCGCCCGCCGCGTGCGGGGTTCGGGCAGTTTCTGAGCCTCAAGATATGCTTCGAGGGTCCCCAGATCCGCCCACCGCAGGCTCCGAGGTGTGACTGCTCGGACGTTCCACCCGCTACCCATAGCACGCTCAAGAACAGTCACCAGCGACTCATACTGCGGAGGCTGGCTTACGAATTGCAGGATCTCCGGCGCGGCAAGGTAAACTCCCGTGAATGTCGCCGCCCGCGGGTCGGTGGGGGCCTCATTGCGGAACGAGCGCACATATCCCTGCGCATCCAGCAGCATGGTGCGCGGTCCCCGGCGCCGGGTTGCCAGTAGTACCACCACGCAATCATCTGTGAGAGCCTCTCTCAGCTTGCGAGGCGAAACCTGAACCATGATATCCCCGTTTACCACCCAGAAGAGGCCGCCGTGTAACAGCCAGGCGGCACCCGCCAGCGCGCCCCCCGTTCCCAGAATCCGCGGCTCGAAGTTCACGTTCACGTGCATGCCGTAGTGGTACATCCGGCAGACTGCGGCAATAATCAGTTCAGCGCGATGATGGCAATTGATCACCACTTCCCGTACACCCCAGCCGGCCAACATCTCCAGATGGCGTTGCAGTATCGGACGGCCCCACAGCGGAAGCAGCGGCTTGGGGATGTACCGGCTCAGTGGGCTCATGCGCACACCGAACCCTGCGGCAAGGATCATTGCCCGGCGCGGAGGCTGTCTTTCCTCCCTTACTGCCATGCGAGGCCGAGTTTATCACAGAGCCCTGGCAAGAAAACCCCGGAACCCGCGGGGTCAGGCCTTGATTAGTGATTATGAGCAGTTGCTTGGCTGCCAAGGTATCGGTGGCCGGGTGGCTGGCTGTCGGTGGGTCGCTGCCGGGAGAACGCCTTCTTCGCCATTCCTCCTTTGCATCCTCTGCGAGTCCCACTCCATCGTTTCCTCTAGCTCCTTCCTTTGCGTGCTCTGCGTTCTTTGCGAGAAGAAAAAGAGCGCCGCCTGCGCTGAAGAGGGGCAAACCATCCAGCGGCGGAATAAATCATAGAGCGGC
>QNAJ01000041.1 GCA_003641465.1 Verrucomicrobiota bacterium
CGAACCGCAGGCCCCGGCTGCCTGGCGTTCATATGAGGTAATCCGCCACTTTCGGGGGTGTTGCTATCGCATCAGAGTGCGTCAGGGACCGGACCTCCGGCCGCGGATTGAGGTCGACGGTGTTCCGCAAGGGGACGCGCTCATTCGCCACGTGCCTGGTCGGCGGAGCTGTAATGTAGAGATCCGGCGTCGCGTCAGACCATGATCCGGTAGGGGATCGCGGCTCGGTGCTTGCGACCGTCGCCACGGTCTCCGGGTTTCTGGTTGTTTTCGGGTGGCAGAATGTTATTGTTTTTCGCGTAGCGTAAAACGCAAGGCACCCGGAGGAAATCATGAGAAGAATCGCCGTTGCACTTACCGGCGTGTCGCTGCTGTTCGTTGCGCACCAGCTGGCGGCCGCTGAGGTAACTGATCTTTTCGAACGGGCCCCATGGTCGGTCAGTCTCGGCGCGGGAGAGATCAAGTACGAGGGGGACGAGCAGGTGGAGGACGGGCCATTTATCTATTTGCGGCTGGGATATGACTTCTCTCCGCGATGGACATTTGAGGCGGACCTGAACTATATGCCCAATCTCCCTGCGCGGAAATTCGATGACCCCCGCCGGGAGCCGCTGAGCGACGATGCACGGGCGGTCAGAATCGGTCTGGATGTGCTTTTCCACCTGCGCACCATCAAGAATCTGCGGTTCGATCCTTACATTTCAGGTGGAATCGGAGGTATCTGGTACGACGAAAAGCTGGAAGACGGGCGTACAGATTACATGATTATCGGCGGGGCGGGCCTCTTTTATCATTTCAATGACGAATGGGCGGTACGTGGTGACGCCCGGTTCGTTGCAGCGGGGCCGGATACGGAAGCCAATGCTCTGATCAGTGCGGGTGTCAATTGGCGATGGGGTGCACGGATAGGACCGGACTATGCGCTGTTGCCCGGAGAGCTGGACAGTGACAACGACGGATTACTTGATTCGCAGGAAGAGGAATTGGGCACGGACCCCTATGATCCCGACAGTGACGATGACGGATTGAGCGATGGGGAGGAGGTAAACACCCACAAGACGGATCCCTTGCATCCGGACACCGATCTGGACGCACTGCTTGACGGAGCTGAAGTGCTTACGCACCACACCGACCCCCTGCAGCGCGATACCGACGGAGGTGGGGTGGCTGACGGGCATGAAGTCATTGAGGATGCCACCGATCCACTGGACCCGTCCGACGACCTGCAATTGTACACGCTGAATATCGAGTTTGATTACGACAAGGCGGATATTCGCCCGGAATACTTCGACAAACTCGATGTCATCGTCAAGGTCTTGCAGCGCGATCCCGGAGCCACTGCGCGGATCGAGGGCCATGCCGACAAGCGGCCCACGTCTGATCGGGAATACAATCTCCGGCTTTCGGAAAGGAGAGCCAAGGCGGTGTATGACTATTTCGTCAATGTCGGGGGCATCGATCCGTCGCGCCTTACCTATGTGGGCTACGGTTTCGACCGGCCGGTGGCGCCCAACGATACCGAGGAAAATATGCAGAAGAACCGCCGGGTGGAAATCTACATTCGTCCGGGCTCCCAGCAGCCGGAAGCTGAGTCGGCCGGTGCTGAAGTCATGCCGGTGAAGTGAAAAGAACCGCAGGTCGGCTCGGCCGGAAGGCTTTGAGCCGTAAGATGCCGCTGCACGAGTACATAGCCGAGGATCCGGCGAAGGGATGTGAACTGTGCCGGCGGCCATTCGAACATCTTGACCGCCAGCCGGATCATTTTCTGAAATCATGCCCGCGCTGTGGCGCGCCCGTCCGAAGATTGCCATCGGCGCCCAACATAACTCAGGGCCATACCACGCTTGATCGCCGCGCTCGCGAAGCCGGATTCCACAAGCTGAAGCGGGTTGGCAAGGGTACGTACGAGAAGGAGTACTGAAGGGTGATTCCGGACGGGTGCCCTGTCGAAATCCGCTGCGGTCGCCGAGCGGTTATTGTTCAGTGTCGGTCAGATAATTCCGGCACCGGTTCAGCAGGCGCCGGCTGGAGCATCAGTGAACCGAGTTTCACGTGATCGGGTTGGGGCACGTAGGACCAGTTCAACTTCGCGCTGTGCTTGAGCTCGCGGTCGGTGGTGTGGACGGCTATAGACGCACAGATCCGATCGCCTGCTTCCGGGCTGCTCATCCCGAGGGCCTGCCATGGAATCGCTACTTCGAGATCGTAGGAGCTCTGGGCCAACCTGTTGGTAGTCACCCGGGCAGAACATATCAATCCGGTCGGCACTGTGTTCTGAAACCAGGCGAAGCACTGCGGTGCACCAGCAGGGCCGGACGGGGAAATACCGATCTGATAGTCTGACGGCTTACCCCAGTAGAAACCGTCGCAATGTGGATCAACATACAACTCGATGCAATCGCCTTTGTACAGCTCCCGGGCAGGGAAGTCGCATATCAGTTCATCGTCAGCCACCGACACCGCCAGATAGAGGTGACCAGTATCCCAACTGAAAGCGGCGTCCGCTGCGAATCTGCGCGGCAGGAGTGGCCGTCCCATTTCGCTGTCTTCAGGGAAGGCGAGGCGGATGCGTCCCGCCGCCTCGCGGCCCTGGGCGGCCGGCCACTCGGAAAGATCGCCATCGACTGTAATCGGCCCGCTTCTTACGGGCACTTTGATTTCACGCAACCGCGGCTCTCGGCGTATCAGCAGTTCCGCCTCCGTGTCGAATATTGATATCGTCTCGGGATCAATGCGGGCGGCGAACTCGGGAAGCTTCTCGAGCGTTCGGGCTATCCGGGGCTCGGCGAGCAGGTACCGGCGTATCAGGTCGCGCTCCAGGTAGTTGGCCAGAGCGAGAAAGAGCATGCACTGATCGAGTATGAGGTAGCGGTCTGCCACCTCTCCGGTTTCCCAGTTGATACTGTCCCGGAATCCGAAGCGGAAAGAGTTGGTACCCTCGGTCCACTCGCGGTCCGCCTTCATTTGTCGCAGGCGGAGCAGGTTGCCGAGGACTTCGCGGGCGAAGTCCTCGATGGCCAGCACGCTGGCATGGGGGGAGACAACCTCGTCCCGCAGACTACCCCAGCCCAGATAGCCTCCCTGCGGATCGCAGCAGGAAGACCACCCCCAGACCGGGGCGCCGATCTGACGTGCATGGATTATGTCCGCGTAGGCCAGGTTGGCGGCCGATCGGCCGAGGCAGGTGCCCTGCTCTGGAAGGAAGATCCCCGGCAGATACTGCATAAACAGGCCGCCGCCCTCTCTGCCGGGACCGTAGAAGTTTACGTGGAAACGCTCTTTCAGATCCCGTTTCAGGTTGAGCCAGGCGTCCAGGGGTACTCCGCCCAGGGCCACGGCCAGGAACGCAGCCGACCGCGCATCAGATGCCAACAGATCTACGTACCAGTTACTGGGGAAAACGTTCTTCGCCAGGTCGTACCCTCCGCGGAGCAGACCGGCCTCCGGGTCGTAGAAGACTTCCCACTGCATGTCATTCACCAGTTGACGGAAGCGGCACTCCAGGCTATCGAATCCGTGCGCGGCGACCAGCATTCCCATAGCGAGATTGGCGCTGTCCACCAGAGAAATCATGGTGTCGTTGGTTGCCGGACTGAGGTCCTCGACCGAATGCCAGCACTGGCGGAACCCTTTCCACGTTGAGAGTGCCTCCAGGGAATCCAGGACGGCTCCGGCACGGGCGACTGCTTCGGAATACGTAAGGAAGCCCAGGTCACGGGCGGCCACCAGAGAGGCCAGATAGAGACCTATGTTGCTGGCTGAAGTCATGGGGTCGCGGTCACTGGAATCATAGGGCAGCCCGGTAGTCGGGTGAACGAAGTGAGCGATGCATGCCCATGTATTGGAGGCCAGTTCCCACAGATAAGCCTGATCGGCGGGTTCCAGATATCTGCCGTGGCTTACAAACCCCGCGCCTCCGAGCGCTCTCTCCATTTCCGGACCTTGCATGAACCACTCCCAGACGCTGCCACTGCGCAGGTTCTCCGCCATGAGCAGGACGGCTCCCTGGTCTATGCTCAGCAGCATCGGAGCACGCCAGCCGGTAGCGGGGTTGAAGGCATCGACGAAGCCCAATGGTGTCCAAGCCTGTTCGGAATAATGGTTGACTATCTCTTCCAACACAGCCAGGCACTCGCGGGGTGCGAAGGGCAGCGAGCCTGCGGAGGCGCAGGGAACGACGGTTCCATCAATAGGATATTCCTGAGTGGGCGGCGGCCCGCCCCAGACCATGTACCCGGTGGGCCCCAGCGAGGCCGTGACACCCCATAGGGTGGGGGAGTAGGCCGGGAAGCGGTCACGCAGGGAAAGGCAGTACTCGCGATGCGCCAGGGTAGCCAGGCGGCTGTTAAGAAAATAGTCGGCCTTGGCATCCCTCAACCTGCGGAAATCGATCCAGCAGTGTGGGTACTGGTGTTGAAACAGAGGAACCGCCTGAATATACGTCCGACCGCCATAGGTGAATACCGGGCGCTTCCAGAGGTACCATGTGTCGGAATCCAGCGGTTTGTGCGGCGCTCCCATGGCCAGCAGGTAGAGCAGGGTGTGTTCGCTGTACGCATTCCAGCGATGTTGAATGAATCCGGATTCCGGCTTCCAGCCCATGGACAGCAAGTCTGCTCCGTTGAGCATCCAATGCCAGTTGACACGCCCGTAGAGACGGTTTACGTCTTCGGTCAACTGTGGATCCGAGAAGTAGTTGCGGGCGGTCAAGGCTCCCGCCAGGAGCAGCGCGGTGTCGATCGAGGACACTTCGCTGTTCCACACACGCTTCCCGGTCGCAGGATCGACGAAGTGGTAAAAGAATCCGTTGGTACCCTCGACCTTTTCCAGGTAGCTTTGCAGCGTCGTTCTGGCGCGATGGAGGGCTTCGTGTCGTGATAGCCAGCCCCGGCTGTCGGCGATGCACAGTGCGGTCAGGTAGAATCCGGAAGCCGCCACGCTGGCGGGAGACGATTCGGGGGCGCCAGAGGCAACCGGATAGCTGTCGCGTGTCAGGCCGGTCCCATCCTCGGTAGCACGGATGAAGAATTCTACCGTACGTCTTTCTATTTCCTCCAACAGACGGTCCCCGGTCAGTGGCACGATCCACCGCAGTGAAACCTGGCGATCATAGCTGAGAGCGATCCGGAACCAGGCCTTTCCGGCGCCTGTGCTGAGCCCCAGAAGGAGGCGGTTGTATCCCTTATTCAGCCGGCAATGAACGTGATCCGCTACAGACGGCGCGCGCTGGAAGGATTTCCAGTAAAGGCGCTCCCCGTTCAGCCACAGGCCAAGCGGACAGGAAGCCTGAATGTGAATAGCAGCCTCAATACCGGTGGGAGAGAAAATCTCACAGTAGGCGTAATATTCCGCTGGCTTCACGGCCCCGGTGGCAGGGCCAAGCACTACTTTTCCGGACGCGTCGGCAGAGATCTCCCCCCAAAGGAGCCGGTTGGTGTTCAGCAGGGCGTATGGGGATGCCGGCGGATGTGAGGGGAAGGAGGAAACCGACCCGTCCGATGACTCGGCCGCCAGCCACCTGCGTATGACAATGGGATGCTCGGAGGTCTGTGCCGCGGGACAGGCTGCTGGTGCGACAGTCATTGACAGGGCCAGGAGCCCTTCGGCGAGCCGACAGGGCGAGTTCATGAGAGCGATCTCCGTCTCCCGCGGATACCTACAGATTGCAGGTCAGGAATCATATGAGCACTCAGTCTCCACCAGGACGGACCAGGCTGAGAGAGCCACCACGTGCGGTACTTACCCGCTCAATGATTCGTGTGGGCATGGTTATGGTTTCCGGCTGCCGCCCCTGTTCGATCATTTCGCACAGCAGTCGGGCGCCATGCATGCCTATTTCCCGCACCGGGACGTGCACCGTAGTCAACCCGACGAACCTTGCCAGCTCTATATCGTCGAATCCTACAACGCATACCTGCTGCGGGATAGTGATCCCGGCTTGCAGTAGTGTTTCGACGGCGCCGATCGCCATTTCATCATTGGCGACGAAGAGGCCGTCAAAATCCACCCCCCGGTCGATAAGGGTACGAGCCGCGGCCGCTCCTCCCTGCCGCACGAAGCCTCCTTCAGCTACCAGCGACTCGTCAAACTGAAGGCCGCACTCCTGGAGCCCCTGTTGGTATCCCCGCCGTCGCTCTTCAGCGTCCCGGTTGCCGGGCGGGCCGGAAATGAAAGCAATACGTCGGCATCCACGCTGAGAGAGGTGTCTGACCGCTGCTAAGGCGCCTCCAAAATTGTCGATTACAATTGAGCCTATTTCGGGGATGGGCGAGGGCGCCGCGAGGCGCACGACCCTGACATGGGATTCCGAAAGAAGCCGTAGTTGCTGATCCGGTACCGTATCACCGAAAACCAGCGCCCCGTCCACCCTGCCGTACGAGATTATGCGCTGTAACGAATGGGAACGGGGACGACGGCTGCCCTGGAAGACGACCAGGAGCAGATATCCGCGACGGACGGCTTCTTCGTCGGCGCCGCCAAGAACTTCGGGATAGAACCCGCCCCTGATGTCGGGCAGGCTGATAGCGATGGTTTCAGTTCGGCGCGTCATCAATGAGCGGGCGGAAAAGTCCGGCACATATCCCAGAGTTTTTATGGCCAGTTCCACCCGGCGACGCGTTTCTTCGTTCACCAGCGGGCTTTTATTGATCACACGGGAAACCGTGCTGCGGGAAACTCCGCAGAACTTTCCCACATCCTCAAGAGTTATCCTTTTCTTGCCCGTATTCATGATTTCATCACGGCAGCCAACCCCTATTTTGGAATTGCAATCGTTTCCACTCTATGCAATCCGTGAATTTGTGTCATTACCACACTACACATAACAGCTGGTAAAGCGCTTTGCAAGGAGGAACCGCGCGACGGCAGAAAGGAGGAGGATTGCTTGAAACGTTGGCCGACAGCTGCCGAACACCTGGTTGGAGCAGGAGAGTTTCTTCTCTCTGGCGAAATTCACTATTTTCGCACCCCGCCAAGTACGTGGGAGCGTCATCTGGATGCCTTGGGTGAATGCGGTTGTACCGCGGTATCCACTTATATCCCGTGGTCCTGGCACCAGCCGCGCCCGGACTTGCCACCAGATTTTGACGGGATTACGCATCCGGCGAGAAACATAAGAAGATTCGCCTCCCTGGCGGTGGAACGCGGATTCCGCCTCATACTCAAGCCAGGACCCTACGTTATGGCGGAACTGGTTGAACAAGGTGTACCAGAGTGGCTATCACGCGGGCACGAAAATGAACTTGCACGGGGCCCCGCCGGAGAATTGTGGGGCCGATCGTGCTTCAGCTTGGCTTCTGACTATTTCCGCGCGGCGGCGGCAGAGTGGCTGCAAGCGGTGGCCGCCGAGGTTCTGAAACCGCTGGTGCGAGGACGGAGTCGGTTTCTGGCGGGGGTCCAGCTTTGCAACGAGATAGGGATCTTTTCGTGGCTGCGAGGGGAGGGTGACTATTCGGCCCCCACGCTGGCAGCGTGGCAGGATTTCTTACGGAGGCGGTTCAGGTCAATAGAGGATTTTGCGAAGACGATCGGCCTGAAAGCCGGATCGTTTGACGAAGTACCCGCTCCCTCCGGACCGTGTCGCGACCGTGCCGGTTATCGTCTCTACGTCCTATGGCATGAGTTCGCGCGGTGGTTGTACGGGGATTATACCACCTTTCTGGCCAGATGCCTGGAGCAGGCAGGAATCAAGGGAGTGCCTTTGATAGTCAACGTGGGAGGCTGGGTTCAGGGAAGGGCATACGATGTACTGGTGAACGCTTCGTTTCATGCCACCAGCCTTAGGAATATCGGCGGCCTGGTACTGGGTATTGATCACATACCTGAGGCGATCAGCTGTCTCAACCAGCAGGATGGGTATGCCGCGACCTCGGCAGTGGCCGCACTGCAGCAGGAAGGCGTGCCGGTCTTCTCGTCGGAAATGCAGTGCGGCAGCCGGGAACACGGGGTGGTCACCTACGGAAAAGAACTGGCTCTTTTCTACCGGCAGGCCATAGTGAGCGGGCTTTCAGGCATGAACTACTACATGTTCGCGCAGGGGAAGAACCGGCGTGGTCAGGGATGTGACGGGCGTACCTTTTACTGGTACAGTGCAGTAGATTCACGGGGACGGCCGGCTGACATGTATCCCTATTGCCGCCGGTTGGGTGAATGGCTGAGGTATAATGCGGGCCCCCTTACTAAGGCGCAGCGCCCCACAGACTTTGCGGTAGCATTCTATCTTCCCCATCATGCGGTCGAATTCATCAGGCCGCGCCTATCGCGGCGGGAAGGCCTGGATGCCGGTGCAGTAGGCATCACAGATCCGGCATTTTTCCGTGACGAATTCTTTTTTGACTGCGTATTGCGCGTGGCCACGCAGTCCAACTTTCTATGGTCATTCATTCACCTGGATGCGCTTATCCCGCAGAAGCTGCGTCGAGAGCAGATGGTGGTACTGCCGGGATACGATACGATGGATGCCGCCACCCAGCGCATGCTGCTGGACTTCGTAAAATCCGGCGGGCGGCTGCTGGTGCTGGGATGGCTACCGCAGTGGGATCTCATGTTGCGGCCTTGCGCTGTGCTGGCCGAGGGCTTGGGAGTACGTGTCGGAAAACCGCGGGGAGGGGATCGGATCCGCACCGCGGAGGTTACTGATCTGCCGGTGACAATGGCGCGTCCCTTGAACGTGTCAGGAAGATACCGGGTTACGGCGACGGGACGGGGAGGAGCAGTGATAGGTATGGAAAAACAGTGCGGCCGAGGCCGGGTTGTCGTACTCTCCTGCATGTTCAGGTACATTTCTGATGATCATGCTGCGCTTCTGCGGGAACATATTGCCTGCCTGCTTGGGCGGACCCCGACGGTTACCGTTGACGGCACTCTGCTGGCTGACTTGCGATGTGGCCCGGAGGGAACATTTCTCTTTGTGGGAAATATTCACCGGGAACCCAGATCGGCGCGGGTACGGGTAAGGATCTCGGATGGCCCGCGAAAATACGTTGATCTCGGCGAGATAAGGCTGGACGGCACCAGCGGCCGGATACTCCCGATTGCTCACCGCCTGACGGAGGAACTGCTGCTGGTGTACGCAACCGCCGAACTGGTGCGGGTGGATGCCACCCGGGACCGCGTAGTCATGGTTTTTGGTGCCTCCTGCCCCAGTCCCCTGATATTGTGTCTGGAAAGCCGCCGTGGACTGCAGGCCGAGGCCGGTGGACATCCACAACGGGTTGTGCGTGCGGGTGAGCGCTGGATTCTCAGGCTACCGGCTTCGGAAGACGATATGGCTGTAACACTGCGGATAGCTCCGCGCCGTCGTTCGGTGAGGCCGGCGCGGGCCTGAGGGCGGAAGAATCATGCCGCCTGCAAAAAACCGGTAGGGGGCGCGGCAAGTGCACGTCCGGCGCGCGCGGAGGCGGGGCTGTCGGCTCCCGTTGTGCGAGGGTCCGGGAATAGGCTTGCAATTGTGTGCCGGATGGCTATTTTCATGGTGACTTCAAGGTTGCGGGGTGGAGCAGCCAGGTAGCTCGTCAGGCTCATAACCTGAAGGTCGCAGGTTCAAATCCTGCCCCCGCTACCATCCCGGTTGTGCCAATGTGTGTGCTTGCCGGATTCATGTCCGCCGCTGGCAGGTCCCTACAAGTTCTTGATAAGGACGGGGTTCTGTGCAAGTGTCGCCGGCATTGTGCGTAAGTAATGGTGAAAAAGGGATCC
>QNAJ01000042.1 GCA_003641465.1 Verrucomicrobiota bacterium
ACCATCCACGGAGCGGCATTCCGGATGACCCCCTCGAAGGCTTTAAGATAGATTTCACGGCGGGTGCGCTCATCAACGTCCACACTGATGCTGGTGCGCTGGTATTCCTGGTTGTTACAGACGAAGTGCTTGAGGCACGCGCCCACTCCGGCACTCTGGAGTCCGTGCACGTACGCGGTGGCGATTGCTGCGGTCAGAAAGGGGTCTTCCGAAAAGCTTTCAAAGGTTCGTCCCGCCAGGGGGGTACGGACGATATTGATACACGGCCCCAGCAATACGTGGCGGTGGGCGGCACGCGTCTCGGCGGCAAGCGCCCGGCCCGTCTCGTAAATCAGATCAGGGTTCCAGGTCGCCGCCATCGCCAGGCCGCACGGGAATGCGACTGCCCTCACGCCCCAGCCGACACCGAGAGGGCCATCAATCACCCTTAACGAGGGTATCCCCAGCCGCTCAATGGAGCGGGTCTGACCGCCATCCTTGCCGGAAAGAAGGCTGATTTTCTCTTCCAGAGTCATCTGTTTCATCAGGCGGAGGAGTCTTTCCGGGCGGCGGGGGGGATGGGTTTCCTCTGAGCGGAGTGGGGCGTGGGCCGCAATCAGGATGGCCAGTATCAACACCAATACGCGAGAGACACGCATGGAAACGACCATACACCGGCGGGAGACGGCCGGTACAGCCCGAAAAGGGGAGTAAATACCCGGGCCGAGTGCGCTGCCGGCAGACTGCTTGTTCCCAGGAGCAGCGGCACCATGCAGCGCGTAGTTGCAATCCGGTTTTGCGCGGCCCGGCAAAACTGTGTTTGAATATGCGGTGGTCCCGCGATAGATTAATGACCTTCGGCGGACGAGAACATGGCGGAAGAAGATCTACAGCATCTGCTGGAGCAGATCCACCGGGAGGCGGTGGAGAAGGCCCAGCAGGAAGCTGAACGCATCGTTTCGGCGGCCAAGCAGAAGGCGGCTTCTATTGTCAAAGAGGCCGAGACCGAGGCCCAGAGTATTGTGGAGAAGGCCCAGCGCGATGCGGAAGCCTTCACCCAGCGCAGTATCCGCACCCTCGAGCAGGCTGCCCGGGATCTGCTGATCACCGTGGGCAAGGGGGTGGAAAACATTCTTTCGGATCTGGTCGCCGAGGCGGTGGATGAGGCGCTCACTATTGACGTGGTCAAGCAGATGCTGATCAAGATTGCCGAAGCCTGCGCGCAGCGTGAGGGCGAAAGCCGGATCGAGATCCTGGTGAGCCCGGACGACGAGAAGGAGCTGGTCAAGTTCTTCGCGGAGCGCTATCGGCAGAAGATGTTACGCGGAATCGAGTTGCACGTGGATAAGGAAATCTTCAAGGGGTTCAAGGTTTCCTTTGTGGAGGACTATGTTTACCACGATTTTACCCGCGAGGCGATCGCCGATGCCTTGAGTAAGTTTCTGCGGCCGCATCTGGCGGAGATCGTAAGCCGCGTCGCGCGCGAGAAGCAGGAACAGATCGCCGGGGAAGGTCCACACGCATCGGGCGGGAGTGGTGAGACCGACACATCCGGCAAGGCTCCCGCCGCCGGAGGGCAGCCGGAATCCCCGGCCGGTAGTGGGTCCGGTGGTGAAAAGGAATGAAGTATTACTATCTGGCAGCATCCCTTCCCGCGCTGGTTCTGGGTGAGGCGCCGCCGATAACCCAGGACAAATTTCTTTTCTCTTGCTCGACGGTTCTGGATCCTGCCGACCTCCAGGAGCTTGAACGGATTAACCAGGGACGGACAGAGGAATGTACCAGTGCTTTCATGACCCGGTGGAGAGAGGCCGAGACGCAGTTGCGCAACGCCGTTGCAGCGATACGCGCTCAGCGCCGCGGAGTGGAGGTCCGGCCGTATCTGCGCGAGCACACGGGCTTCCAGGTATGGATAGAGAAGGGAGTGACCGATGCCTTTGCCAAAGAGAATCCGCGGGAGCGCGAGATGGCGCTGGACCGCCTGCGGTGGCAGATCCTGGATGAGCTGAGCCGGGCGGATCCCTTCGGTGTGGGTCCCGTATTCGCGTTCGCCCTCAAGCTGCAGTCGGCCTGGAAATGGGCCGGGCTGGATACCGAGCGCGGCCGTCGCCTTCTGAGCCGCGCGTACACCACGCCGGCGGAGGCGGCTGTCTCCCGGATAAAGGGGGCGGCGGAGGAGGAGACGGCTCTAGCGGAAGAGCACGGGGCGGGAGCAGCCGATGGCTGAGAACATCGGAAAGATAGTAGGGATAAACGGGAATCTGCTGACCGTTGAGTTTGAATTGCCGGTCAGGCAGAATGAGGTCGCTTACGCGATCCTGGACAATCTGCGCCTGAAGTCGGAGGTGATCCGCATCCGGGGCCGGTATGCCGAACTGCAGGTCTTTGAGGATACCACCGGCCTGCGGGTAGGGGACGCGGTTGAATTCACCGGTGAGTTGCTTTCGGTGGAGTTGGGTCCCGGGCTGCTGGCCCAGATCTACGACGGGCTACAGAATCCTCTGCCGGCACTGGCGGAGGAATGCGGTTTTTTCCTCAAGCGGGGGACCTATGTTCCGGCATTGGACCGCAGCCGCAAGTGGCAGTTTACGCCGGTCGTTTCCCGCGGGGATATGGTCTCTGCGGGGCACGCGCTGGGCAAGGTGCCGGAGGGGATCTTTGAGCACCTGATCATGGTTCCGTTCGCTATGGCCGGAAGATACCGGGTGGCGGAGATCCGTCCGGAAGGCGAATACACCATTGAGGAAGAGATCGCGGTCCTGGAAGACGAGAAAGGAAAGCGTCATCCGGTAAGCATGGTACAACGCTGGCCGGTCAAGCGCCCGGTGCGCTGTTACGCAGAACGCCTGCGTCCGACCGAACCGCTGGTGACGAAGATCCGCATCATAGATACTTTCTTCCCGGTAGCCCGCGGGGGGACATACTGCATTCCCGGCCCCTTTGGTTCAGGCAAGACGGTGTTGCAGCACTTGACCAGCCGGCATGCCGATATAGATATCGTGATCGTCGCGGCCTGCGGCGAGCGTGCGGGTGAGGTAGTGGAGCTTTTGCGGGAGTTCCCCGAGCTGACCGACCCGCGTACGGGCAAGACCCTCATGGACCGCACCATCATCGTGTGCAACACCAGTTCCATGCCGGTTGCTGCGCGGGAAGCCTCGGTGTACACCGCGGTCACGGTGGCGGAGTACTACCGGCAGATGGGGCTGGATGTCCTGTTACTGGCGGACTCCACCTCGCGGTGGGCGCAAGCCCTGCGGGAAGTTTCCGGCAGGCTGGAGGAGATTCCCGGAGAGGAGGCTTTCCCGGCGTATCTGGAGTCGGTGATTGCGGCCTTCTACGAACGGGCGGGGGTGGTGCGGCTGTACGACGGGCGGACCGGTTCGGTTACCATCGGCGGGGCGGTAAGTCCTGCGGGCGGAAATTTCGATGAACCGGTTACACAAAGTACCCTGAAGGTGGTTGGTGCCTTTCACGGACTATCGCGGGAAAGGGCGGAAGCCCGGCGCTACCCCGCGATCCATCCTCTGGAGAGCTGGAGCAAATATGCAGGGGTGGCGGACGCCGAGCAGGTGGAGTACGCCCGGAGGTTCCTGCGACGGGGCAATGAGATCTACCAGATGATGAAGGTGGTCGGCGAGGAGGGCACGTCGGTAGAGGATTTCGTTACCTATCTGAAGGCCGAATACCTGGATGCGGTTTACCTGCAGCAGGACGCCTACGATGAGGTGGATGGAGCCACACCGGCTGAGCGGCAGAAGTACGTGTTTGAGCGCATGATCCGGATACTGAAGACACCGATGAGTTTCAAGACCCGTGACGAGGCCCGCCGTTTCTTCCAGGATCTCGTGCAGCTGACCCGTGACTGGAACCGGACCCCCATGGATGCGGACGAGTTCAAGCAGATCGAAGAGAAGATTGAGAAGGCGGTGGCGGGAGTGACGCGGTATGTATAAGGTCTACCATCGCATAGACCAGATCGCCGGCAACGTGATAACCCTGAATGCTCCCGGGGTTTCCTACCGGGAACTGGCGGAGGTGACCTCGCCGGAAGGCACTTCCCTGGCCCAGGTCATCCGGCTGGAAGGCCGCCGGGTGTCGCTGCAGGTCTTCGCCGGCAGCCGCGGGGTATCCACGGACGCCAAGGTCCGATTTCTCGGCCATCCCATGCGGACTTCTTTTTCGGAAGCGTTGCTCGGTCGCATTTTTGACGGCAGCGGTCGCCCCCGGGACAACGGGCCGACTCTGGAAGAGAATATGATTGATATCGGCGGCCCTTCGGTGAACCCGGCCAAGCGCATCATACCGCGCAATATGATCCGGACAGGCATTCCCATGATAGACGTATTCAACACGCTGGTGGAGTCGCAGAAGATCCCGGTATTCTCGGTAGCGGGGGAACCATACAATCAATTACTGGCGCGCATCGCTCTCCAAGCTGAGGTGGACGTGATCATCCTCGGTGGTATGGGCCTGAAGTACGACGATTACCTGTTTTTCCGGGATACTCTGGAAGAAGCCGGTGCACTGTCACGCACGGTGATGTTCATTCATACCGCCGCGGATCCCACTGTAGAATGCCTCCTGGTGCCGGACGTCTCCCTGGCGGTTGCCGAGCAGTTTGCGCTGAATGACAAGCGCGTACTGGTGCTGCTGACGGATATGACCAACTTCTGCGATTCCCTGAAGGAGATCGAAATCACCATGGAGCAGATTCCCTCCAACCGGGGCTATCCCGGCGACCTTTACAGTCAGCTGGCGGCACGCTACGAAAAGGCGGTGGACTTCGACACCGCCGGCTCAATCACCATCCTTTCGGTGACGACCATGCCCGGTGACGATGTCACCCATCCCATACCTGACAATACCGGCTATATCACTGAGGGGCAGTTCTACCTGCGGAACGGCCGGATTGAGCCGTTCGGTTCGTTGAGCCGCCTGAAACAACTGGTGAATAAGCGCACGCGGGAAGATCATCGCACTATCATGAACACCATGATTCAGCTTTACGCCGGCTACCGGGAGACCCTGGAAAAGCAGGCCATGGGCTTCCGGATGGGGGCCTGGGACCGCAAGTTGCTCAAGTACGGCGAACTTTTCGAACGGGAGCTGATGGATCTGAGTGTAAATATTCCGCTGGAGCAGGCCCTCGATACCTGCTGGAAGATTCTGGCGGAATGTTTCGAGCCGCCGGAAACCGGGGTGCCCACCGCGCTGGTCGAGAAGTTCTGGCCCAAGACACGGATTGAGGAATCCGCATCCGGAGAAGCTGACCGGCCTGCCGGTGACGCGCAAAGTCCCGCGGCGGAGGAGAAGGCCGAAGCCGGCAAGGCCGTCGCGGCAGAGGCTTCCGACAAAGAGACAACTACCGGGCGGGAGCGCGAGGCGGAACGATCCCGCGCGGAAGATGAAGCGGCGCAGACCGGCTCAGAGTCCTCGCAGGAAAAGAAGGATACTCCGCCGGAATCCGGTGGTCACTGAACGGGGGCCGCATCATGGCCCGGATTCGACATACCAAGAACGAGCTCAAGGCTCAGCGCGATGCGCTGGAGCGCTATCTGCGCTATCTGCCCACGCTGCAGTTGAAGAAGCAACAGCTGCAGCTCGTGGTACGCCGCGTGGAAAGTGAAGCGGAAGGCCTGCGGGAGAAGATTGAACAGGCCCTCCGAGCGGCGCAGCCGTGGGTTGACCTGTTCAGTCAGGAGTTCGATCCCGAAAAGTACCTGACCATCGAGCGGGTGGTGATTGAGGAAGGCAATGTTGCCGGTGTGGTCATACCGGTATTCAAAAGCGTCGTTTTCCGCAAGGAGGTTCCCGACCTGTTCGTCACGCCCTCGTGGTATGACGATGCGTTGGAGTTGCTCGAATCATTGATGGAGCTGCAGATCCGGGTCCTGGTACTGGAAGAGCAGCTGCGCCGGCTGAGGGAGGAGCTGCGTATTACCACGCAGCGGGTGAATCTTTTCGAGAAGGTCAAGATACCTGAGTGCCGCGAGAATATCCGGATTATCCGGATTTTTCTGGGAGACCAGCAGACTGCGGAGATCGCGCGGGCCAAGGTGGCCAAGCGCAAATCCACTGAGAAGGTGCGTTCGGCATGATAGTGCCGATGAAAAGAGTCACCGTGCTGTGTACGCTGGCCCGCAGGGAACAGACTCTGGAGAAGCTGCGGGATCTGGGGGTGCTTCATGTCATACCGGTGCGTTCACCGGCTTCCGAGGATCTGGATGAGGCACGGCGGCGTCTTACCTACCTGCGCCGGGCTCTGGAGATTCTTCCGCAGCGTGCCGAAGGCCGACCCAGTGGCCTGAAGCCCGAGGAAGTAGTCGAAGAAATCTGGAAATTGATTCACCAGCGCCAGTCACTGGAAGAAAAGCTGGAATCTTTTCGGCACGAGAGAGAGCGGATCAGGCCCTTCGGTGATTTTGATCCGCAGCTGGTCAGAAAGCTGGCGAAGCAGGGTATCTATGTGCGGCTCTATCGCGCCGCTCCGCGCAGTCGGATTAAAGCGCCGGCCGGCACGGTGTTGCAAGTTCTGGGCCGCGACCGGCAGGGTGTCTATCTGGCGGCGATTTCCCGCCGGAAGGAGATCGAACTGGATGCGGAAGCGGTTCGCCTGCCGGAGCGGCGTCTGTCCGAGGTAGAAAAGGAGATCGAGGCCATCCGCCGGCAGATGGAAGAGAATCAGCGGCGATTGGCCCGCTTTGCCGCGGACCGGGCTGGGGTGGAGGCCATAGTGACCGATTGGGAGGAGCGGGTCAACTACCTGGAGGTAAGGCACGGCATGGGGGAAAAGGAGCCGGTGGCCTACCTCAGAGGATATTGCCCGTACGATAAGGTCCCATCGGTCAGGAAAGCGGCCCGGGAAGGCGGCTGGGGCCTGGTGGTGGAGGATCCACGCCCGGGCGAACCGGTGCCCACGTTGTTGCGGATGCCGAAGTGGGTCAGGCCGATCAAGGCGTTACTGGATATGATCGGGGTGGTGCCCGGCTATGACGAGGTGGACATAAGCGCGGTGTTTCTGATCTTCTTCAGTATCTTTTTCGGAATGCTGGTGGGAGATGCCGGATACGGCCTGCTCTTCCTGATAGGTACTCTGGCGATGAAAACACGGGTTTCGAAACTCTCCCGCGAGGTTATCCAACTTTTGACGATAACCAGCCTCACCACAATTGTGTGGGGGATGCTGACCGGCACCTACTTCGGTCTGGAAAATCTGCCCGCACCGCTCCAGCGGCTGAAGATCGACTGGCTGGGGAGGGAAAACAACCTCATGGAAACCTGCTTTTTCATCGGCGCAGTCCATCTTTCGTTGGCACACGCCTGGAACGCCTGGCGGTGGCGCCACAGCCTCAGGGCGCTGGCGCAGGTCGGTTGGCTGATCAGCACCTGGACGATGTTTCTGGTCGCTCGGACTCTCGTGCTCGGCTATCCCTTTCCTTCGCAAATGCTTTACCTATTCTGTGCAGGGGTCTTGTTGATAGTACTTTTCACCACGCCGTGGAGGCAGATAAAGTCCGCCTGGTTTGATCATGTCATGCTGCCGCTGAACCTGATCGGGAACTTTGTTGATGTGGTGTCGTATGTCCGGCTCTTTGCGGTGGGCGCGGCAACGCTGGCGGTAGCTTCGGCGTTCAATGATATGGCCATCAGTCTGGGAGCGGGAAGTGCGGTGGGCAAGGCCGGCGCCGCCCTGGTGCTTTTTGTCGGGCACACCGGTAACATCCTGATGGCCGTTATGGGTGTGCTTGTGCACGGTATCCGGTTGAATACACTTGAGTTCTGCAACCATATAGGAGTGCAGTGGAAGGGATTCCGGTTCCGTCCGTTCACGCGGTTGCGGCGCCGCGATGCGGAGGCGGCAGCCGTAGTGGATGGGTGAAGAGGCGGGGAAATCTGCCGGTTGGAATAGGACCAGGAAAGGAGAGTTCAGATGAGTCCGGAACTGCTGAGCGGATTGGGAAAGGCGGGCGGCGCTGCGGCGCTGGCTTTTGCCGCGGTCGGTTCCGCACTGGGGACCGGTGCGGCAGGTATGGCGGCCATCGGTGGGTGGAAGAAGTGCTATGCGCAGAACAAGGCGGCACCCTTCCAGTTGTTGGTCTTCATAGGGGCGCCTCTGACGCAAACGATCTACGGCATGATTCTCATGCGTAACATCGTGAGCAAGTGCAGCCTGGCCGCCTACCTGGCGGCTGATGTGGTGGAGAAGGCCAAGCAGGCCGCAGTGGCCGCCGGTGCAGCGGCAAGCCAGTGGATGAACTACCTTCCCGCCGAGATGTCTGCAAAGGCGGCGGCCTGGCTGGAAGCTCTGGCGAACTGGCCGGCGATGCTCATGGCGGGACTGATCGGCGGGATTGCCATGGGGGCGTCGGCATGGATGCAGGGGAAGGCCGGCGCGGCCGGTTCCGACGCGCTGGCGGAAACCGGCAAGGGATTCGCCAATTACCTGCTCACGCTCGGGGTGATCGAAACTGTGGCCCTCTTCGTGATGGTGTTTATCGGGCAGGCAATCAGCTGACAGCAGGACGGAAGCCGGGTGATGAACTACGAACACCTGTTCGCCGACCGCATAGGTGGACCCCGCTACGGCAAGACCGGGGAGATCTACAAGTTCGAGAAAATCAAGCGGGCCAAGGCGGCGGCGCGCGAAGCCCGGCCGGAAATGGAATTGTTGGATTTCGGTGTGGGAGAGCCGGACCGGATGGCCCCTGAGATCGTGCGCGCAACGCTCAAGCAGGCCGTAGACGATCCAGCCAACCGCGGTTACGCCGACAACGGGATCCGCGAGTTCAAGGTCGCTGCCAGCCGGTATATGGACACCTTCTTCGGCGTGAGGCTTGACCCTGACCGCGAAATAAATCACTGCATCGGCTCCAAGTCGGCACTCGCCATGATACCGCTATGCTTCATCAATCCCGGAGACGTGGCACTGGTCACTGTGCCGGGCTACCCGGTGCTGGCGACTCATGTGCGCTATCTTGGTGGAGTGGTGTTCGAAGTCCCCCTTTATGAGGAAAACGATTTCCTGCCTGATCTGTCGGTGATCGATGAGGACGTCGCGCGGCGGGCGAAACTGTTTTATGTCAACTACCCCAACAACCCTACCGGTGCAGGCCCCAGCGAGACTTTCTTTGAGGAATTGATCCAATTTTGCGAGCGGTACAACATACTCATCGTTCACGATGCTGCCTATGCCACCCTGGTATACCACCGGCGGCCTTTCTCCATTTTCCAGCTTCCCGGGGGCCGGGAGACGGCTTTGGAGCTTCATTCAATGAGCAAAAGCTACAACATGACCGGCTGGCGTCTGGGATTCGTGGCGGGCGCGGAAATTCTCGTGCGGGCATTCGCCGACGTGAAGGACAACTGTGACTCGGGGCAGTTCAAGGCTATCCAGCACGCCGCCTGCGCCGCCGTTGCGCACCGCGAGTTGGCTGAGGAAATCCGGCTCCACTATGAGCGTCGGCTTCACAAACTTGTCCGTGCTCTTCAGCAGGCCGGCTTTGAGGCTCGGATGCCGGCGGGAACGTTTTACGTCTATGTGCGTGCCCCTCGTGGGGCCGGTCAGGTCACCTTCGATACC
>QNAJ01000043.1 GCA_003641465.1 Verrucomicrobiota bacterium
CACCTCGTCGGAAATCACCGTGAGGCCCCGGCGCAGGATTACCTCAGCCAGTTCCTCCAGTTCCCTGCGACTGTACACCGCGCCGGTGGGATTACAGGGTGAGTTCAGGATGAGCAGCCGGCTTCGCGGACTGATTGCACGTTCCAATGCTTCGGCAGTAACTTTGAATCCCGTCCGTGAATCAGTCTCGATAAAGCGGCACACGCCCCCGGCCATCCGTACCATCGCAGGGTAGCTCAGCCAGAAGGGACTGGGAATGAGGACCTCATCCCCATCGCGGACCAGGACACTGATCACATTGGAAAGGCTGTGCTTGGCTCCGTTGCTCACCACGACCTGAGAAGGGTCGTATTCAACCGCGTTCTCTTCCTGGAGCTTCCTGCAGATGGCTTCCCTCAGTTGCGGATACCCCGCCGCTGGAGAGTATTTCGTGATGCCGCTGCGAAGAGCAGCGATAGCGGCTTCCTTGATCGGTTCCGGCGTGTCAAAGTCCGGTTCACCTGCCGTAAGGCTGAGCACTCGCCTGCCGAGTGAACGCAGTTGGCGCACGCGGGCACTGATTTCCAGTGTGGCTGACGCCGGAATATTGCCCGTCCTGGGATTAAACCTCTCTGCCCGCGCCGCCATGTCGTTACCCGGGATACTGATCAAGCGGACCGTAAACCTCTTCCACCAGCGGCCGGATATTATCTTCATCCACCCGGATTATCTTCATCTCACGCTCAGCGCTCGCGGGACTGTCAGAAGCATGCGCGGCGTTGACCATTACATCCCTGCCGAACTGTCTGCGCACCGAACCCGGCCGCGCGGTCTTCGGATCGGTCGGGCCAAGAATGTCACGGATCACGCTCACCGCGCTCTTCCCCGCGTAGACCAGTGCAAGACACCGTTCCCTGCCCGGCTCACTGCGCATTTCATCCGGACAGTCCGCAGGCCATATTCCTGTCATGAAGCGTACGATCTCGTTGAATTGCCACTGCGCATAAACCGGTGTCAGTACGTCCGCAAGTCGCACTGCAGTATCCTCGCCGATCCGTATGCCAAACTCCTCGCGCACGCACCTGACAGCCCTTTCCTTCACCTCCTGCCTCAATTTCTTCTTCAGGACATCATGGACGGGAGCATAGAACTGCATTGCCTCCGCTACGCTCATTCGATGAATCTTCGCGCAGATTATCCTCAGGCCCGAGCCGGAAAATATATCAATTATACTTCCCGGCCTCACGCTGGGCTCGCGGAAATTGTCCGGTTTGATCAGCACCAGCGTCTTCTCAACAGGCTCTCCGGCAGGAAGATCCACCGTGTCCTCAATCATGCCCCCGTCTCTGTCGCTGTAAGAAGCCCACAGTTTCAATCCCTTCTCAGCCGCCACCGGCGATTCTCCCACCATGATGGCAGGCTCCACGTAGACTACCTCCCCTTTCTCGTCCATGATGAAATCGCCGTAGATGTCACGCACCGTCCGGGCCGACTCTGTGTTGTACCGAACATTCCCGGCCACTTGGCGGATTCTCTCCGCCGCCCCCTCTCCCGCAAATACCAGCATCAGCACGCGTCGGCGGCGACCATCGGAGGCCGGCGCATAGGCCCGGCGCACATAACGGGAAAGTATCACTGCTTCGTCCCGGCCCAGACCCGGGTCCGCTTCCACCAGCTCAGCGTATTTCTCCACCAGCTCCCGGCTCGGACCGAACATGCGGGCCCCTACCAGATCCAACTGTGTCCAAGCTATGATCCGACCCAGAACCCCGCCGGTTCTCGACTTGCTGATCGTATACGGGTTGATCAGAACGTATGCCAACTCGACACTCATATCAGTCAAACCTCCGCTGGGGCTGGATATGGTCTCCGCCGAGTTGCAGGCAGAACCACACCACACGATAAGCGGAAGCCACCCCTCCGATCAGTTCGTGGCACGCAGTCTACCAGCAGGGCGAGGAGCCTGTCAAACCTGCGAGTAGCGGAAGATTTCATACCTCGCGCATTGCATCACGAAGAATCCCTCGTCCGCCGCCGGAACCGGCACTCAAAGCGATATTTGTCAAAACCCCTATCATCACCAACGACATCACCATATTTGAGCCCCCGTAACTTACAAACGGCAAGGGGAGCCCCTTGGTGGGCAGACATCCTGTCACCACCGCGATATTCACCAAGGCCTGAACCGTGAGCGACAGTACAATTCCCCATCCCAGCAGACGTCCGAAACGATCCGCCGCACGGCTGGCTATGCGCGCGCCGAGTAAGAAAAGGACGGCATATAATACAAGTACCAGAAGCGACCCGAGCAGCCCCAGCTCCTCCCCTATGATTGCAAAAATGAAATCAGTATGCGCTTCAGGCAGATAGTACTGTTTCTGAATGCTTTCACCGAGTCCCGCGCCGGTCGCGCCTCCTACCACAAAAGCATAAATCGCGTTCACCAGCTGAAAGGCCTCGGAGCGTGCGTATTTCTCCGGATTGAGGAACGCCATGATCCGCCGCATACGCTCCGGATTCTGGAGAATGGCCAGGCTGAAAAGACCCGAGCCCACCACTGCACCGGCCCCCAGGTACAGCAGCCGAGCTCCTCCCAGAAACAGCATCAGTAACACCAATGACGCTATCATCATACTTGATCCGAAGTCCGGCTCGACAAACACCAGCAGGACAATACCGCCGGTTACCGCAGCAGGAAGCATCAATCCCCACCAGAAATCCGCCATCCGCCTCCGCACACGACTCATCCACCACGCAATGAATACAATGACCGCAAACCTCGCCAGTTCCGACGGCTGAAACCCGAACCACCCGAACCGCAACCAGCGAACGCTACCCTTCGCCATCACTCCGGTGACCAGCACCAGGGAAAGCAGAACGTAGGATATCCCCACCAGAACAACCGGAACCGGCGTCCGCCCCCACCAGTGATAGTCCAGCCTTGCGGCCAGAAAGGCCAAAACCGCGCCGATCAGAATCCACACCGCCTGCCGCTGCACATAAAGCAACGGCCCTGCTCCCCGCGCCGACGCTGCCGCGGCACTGGTGCTCGCCAGCATTACAATGCCGAACGCAAGAAGGATCAGGACAACTGCGATCAGGAGGCTGGCAGTTCTACCCATCCGCGCGTTTCACCCGTCATCCGGCACATACGCGTGCCTCCCGCGCTCCCCATCCGGGTGCCGCCGTCACTCACCATCCGCGCTGCACGATCCGCCGCCCGCCGGACGACACTAGAACTCGTGCGTGGGTATGATGAGTTTCTGGCCTGCATGTAACTCTGCGTCGCCGGAGAGATTGTTGGCCCTCATCAGTTCTTCCTTGAGGACGCCGAACATGCGGGCCACCGAATCAAGCGTATCACCCTCCGCCACGGTGTACAGGTATGGTCTCTCAGGAGGCGAAGCGGTACTCTCAACCACCGCAACTTTCTTTTCTTCGGCCGCGCCAGCGGAAACAGATTCACTCGGAGCGATCTCCGTCCTTCCGGCCATCGCAGCCGGCGCCGGGGCAGGTGCCGGTGCGGGCGGGGTCTTATTCCGACTCTCCTCCACCGCCTTCAACGGTTGAGGGGACAACCCCGGGATCACCAGCTTCTGCCCCACGCGGATCAGATCGCTGCTCAGGTTGTTGGCCTCTTTGATGGCCCGTACCGTCGTGTTGAACCGCACCGCCAGCTCACTGAGGGTATCTCCCCTCTGGACCACATAGACCCCGCCTTCCGTAACCGTCCTGGCACGCGGCGGCTGCACCGGGGCCTTCTGCGGTGGTGATGGAACTCCGGTTGCATAGGCGGGCAGGACCAGTTTCTGCCCCACACGGATCATGTTCGGATTGGATATGTCGTTCAACTCCACTATCTCCCGCACGCTCACCCCGAATCTCTTGGCAATGCCGGAAAGCGTATCACCCTTCTGTACGACGTAGGTCTGCCCTACCCCCAGTTCGGCCACCTCCGCCGCAGCTTCGATCGGTGGCAATGGCGCCAACTCCGGGGGCATCTCCGCCTTCTCAGGCTGGGGGGGCTCACGCGGGGGTATGACCGGCGCCGGAGGCGGCCCGGCCACCCTGCCTGCCGTACCGCAGCCCTGCAGCATTATGAAAGTCACCGCCGCGCCGATATGAATCGCCGCCACTACTACGGCGAGCAAAACCGTTCTCATCGCGTATCTCCTTTCAGTCCTCTCCGCGAGCATGTCGTCCCAAGACATCATTCTGTTTCCCATTTTCTGACCTCCTTCGCAAGTTTTTTCACCAGTTGCGCGAAGGCTCTTCCTCTTTCAGCAAAATCCGGAAACTGATCCAGACTCGTACAGGCCGGCGCCAGCAAGACAGTCTCGCCCGGCCGGGCATCTTCCCAGGCTGCTGTGACCGCATCACTGAAGGACGTGAAGGCCCGCACCGGCACGCTCCCGGCCAGATCACGCTCCAGCAGGCCTGCCGCCTCCCCATAGCAATACGCCGCAGCCACCCTCCCGCTCACATGCTCCCTCAACTCTGCAAAGGAGCTCTGCTTGGGACGCCCGCCGGCTATCCAGCGGATACGTTGGCCGGTGCCACGCAAAGCAGCCACGGCCGCCGCAACATTGGTTGCCTTGGAATCGTCCACAACGCGGATACCGCCGAAAACCCCCACCTCCACCCCTCTATGAGGCAAGCGGGGCATGCGCCGGAATACGTCTACGGCTTCCCGGCATCCGACGCCCATTTCCGCGAGAAGTGCGATGACGCCGGCCGCGCCCCGCCCCCGTACGGCATCGTCCCATTGCGTGCCGGCCAGACTCACCGCCTCTTCCCCGCTGCGGCGGACGACCATCCCATTGGAGCAAATAAACTCCGCTGGTTCGCTATCAGATCCGAAGCTGACGGTTTTCCCTCCGTACAACGCGCGCACACGCTGTCGCAGAGACTCAGGAACTACCAGCACTCCGCCAGGTACCACCGCCTGCGCCAGCCGCAGCTTGATTCTCACGTACTCGTCTACCGTCCCATGCCGGTCAAGGTGATTCGGGTGAATATCAAGAATCAGAGCCGCTTCAGCGCGCAACCGGTGGGAATGTTCCAGCTGAAATGAACTGACTTCGATCACCCAGGGATCCGCCCAGGGCGAGGTCAGCACCCCCTCACACAGCGCCGGCCCCTGCTCGAAATTACCCGCTATGCGCGGCGATCTGCCCGCCTCCCGCAGTGCCGCGGCTATCCACTGAACGGCGGTACTTTTTCCGTTCGAGCCTGTCACCGCAATGACCGGTCCGCGGATGTGACGCCATCCCAGCTCCAGCTCGCCTACCAACGGCGTTCTCCGACGCTGCAATCCCTCCAGCCAGCGGTGAGAGCGCTTGAAGCCCGGGCTGATCACCGCCAGCTCAAAAGGACCAGAGGGCAGATCATGACAACCGGTGCACACCTCAGTCCCGTCACCCAACTCCCTCTGCAGCCGCACGCCGTCGACGCGGTCATCCTCATCGGCCAATACGACCTGCCAGCCCTGCGAGACCAGCAACCGCGCCGCGGCCCGTCCACTCCGCCCTGTCCCCAGAACTAGTGCCCGCCGCCGCATGTCTTATTCTCCGAACAAGCGGCTACCGGATCTTGAGAGTAGCCACACCCAGCAGAGCAAAGATGATACTCAAGATCCAGAAGCGCACGGTAATACGGGTTTCTACCGGCTCCAGCGCTCTCCCCTGACGCTCCGCCCGCTCCTTTTCCAGCAGCTCAAAGTGGTGATGCAGCGGGGCACACCGGAACAGACGCCGCCCCCCCGTAAGGCGGAAATATGCCACCTGCAAAACAACACTCGCCGCCTCCAGGACGAACACCCCTCCCACTATCAACAGCACCAGCTCCTGCTTGATAAGAACCGCTATCGTGCCGATCAGTCCGCCGAGCGCCAGACTGCCGGTATCCCCCATGAATACCTGCGCGGGATGACAGTTGAACCAGAGAAACCCCAGACCGGCACCCAGAAGAGCTCCGCAGATCACCGCCAGCTCACCTGCCCCGGGCACATAGGGGATAAAGAGGTAGCGCGCGAACACTGCATGGCCGGCCACATAAGCCATTATCAGATAGGCCAGGGCTACTGAATTGGTACAGCCGATCGCCAGACCGTCCAGACCGTCGGTCAGATTGACAGCATTAACTGATCCGGCAATCACAAACCAGAGGAATACCGCCACGGCGACAAACGGCAGTCCCGACAGGATCGGTTTCTTGAAAAAAGGTACCATCAGGTCGCGCACGCGATCCCCAAAGTCAGGATGGCACCAAAGGAACCAGGTGAACCCCACAATCCAAAGCGTCTGCAAGAGCAGCTTCGCCCGAACTCCCAGGCCCCGAGAACGGCGGCGACTGACCTTCAGGTAGTCGTCCCACAAGCCCACTGCGCCCATGTATACCATGCTGCCCAAGGCCGGCCAGACCACCCAGATGTCCGGACGGGCCCACAGAAGTGCGGAGAAAAGCACCGCGATGATGATCATCACACCGCCCATCGTCGGCGTACCCGCCTTCTTGCCATGAAACTCATACAGCGGTGGGGCCTCTTCCCGACGCACCTGCTGCCCGATCCCCATCCTCCTCAGACGCCGGATAAGCGGTCCGCCGATGACCAGGCAGAGCACAAAAGCGGTCCCCGCCGCTCCCAGTGAGCGTACTGTCACATACCGCAGTATGCGGAGCGGCGAGAACAATTCCTGTAACTGGCTGAGAAAATACAGCACGATTCAGATGTCGCCTTCCGCGTCTGGATCTTCACGCTGACTGAACGGACGCCCCTGCAACTTGCACCAATGCTGCAGAACGTCCTCGATCCGCTCCATCCGTGAGCCCTTGAGTAGTACCGCATCGCCGCGCCGCACCCGTTGCGCCAGCATCCGCGCCGCTTCCGCTGCATTCCGACAGCAGATCACCGGGAAGCCGACCCTGCGGCCTTCCAAGCCGGCGCTGATTCGACCGCCGAGCTCTCCCACCAGGAATACCCCACTCCAGGGCCCTCCCGCGATGAACTCGCCAAGTTTACGGTGCTCCTCATCCTCCTGCGTTCCCAGTTCCCTCATACCGCCAAGAACCAGCCACTTGCCTCGAGCCCGAGTGCTTTCGCCGAAAGTCGAGATTGCCGCCCGCATACTCAGCGGATTGGCGTTGTAGGCATCGTTGATAAAAAGAACCCCTGCCTCCAGCCGCGTCTCCCAACGCATGGCCGGCGGTTCAAACCTTCCCAGGGCCGCCGCAATTTCACGTGCTGGGACGCCGGCCTCCCGGCCCACCGCTATCCCGAAAAGGGCATTGCGGACCATATGCGCCCCCGGGAAACTGATACCGTAGCGGTGAGATTCCCCACTCCCGCGTTCGTGCACAAAAAACTCATGACCCCCGTTGCACATCTCCACCCAGTAGTCAGCGTCTTCGCGACCCTCGGCCGACACGGTAACCACTCTGCCACGCGCCCCGCTCCGCAGGTATTCGAACCACTCGTGGTCCAGGTCGAGAAAGACCTTCCCGTCCGGTTTGACGGCTTCCAGCAGCCGTCGCTTCTGGCGTGCGACTTCCTGCACAGAGCCCAGAAACTCCAGATGCACCGGCCCCACGCAGGTCACCACGGCCCAGTCTGGCTCCAGCAGACCGGCCAGGTCCTCCATCTCTCCCGGACGATTGATCCCGACTTCAAAAACTCCGTACCGGTGGCGGTGGCGCAGCTTCAATATACTCAAAGGCAGTCCCACCGCATTGTTCCAACTGGCGGGACTGCGGACGGTCGCTCCGCCCGCTTCCAGGATCAAGGCGATCATCTCCTTGACTGACGTCTTCCCCACACTGCCGGAGACGCCGATAACCAGGCTGGGTAGACTGCGACGGTGTCCCCATGCTATCCGGTACAAGGCTTCGCGGGTGTCCTCTACCGCCAGTAAGGGCATCCGGAATCCGAATTCACCAACACGGCGGCGGCAGACAATGGCCCCGGAGGCACCCTTATGGAAAGCCTTCTCCACGAAATCATGACCGTCAAACCGATTGCCGCGTAAGGCAATGAATATGTCTCCCGGCTGCAGAGTCCGAGTGTCGTGACTGACCTCCTTGACGGCCGCCGGCTGTCCGTTAAGCCATGTGCCGTCACTCCACGTAGCCAGCCATACCGGCGACAGATCATAGTAGCCGTCGCTATCAGGCGGCGCAAACCGGTACCCACGCGAAACCGTTCGACCTCTCCTCATCTTCAGTCCTCATCGCCGCGGCTGACCCGCGGCCCGGTCTTTCCCAGCGCCACAGCGGCCACTTCACGGTCATCAAAAGGAATCAATCTCCGCCCCAGATCCTGATAGGCCTCGTGTCCCCGACCGGCAATCAGCACTATATCACCCGGTCGAGCACATTCAATCGCTGCCTGGATACCCTCCCGCCGATCAACTACTTTCTGGTGTGGAATCCCCGGCAGCCCGGTCTCAATATCCCGGATGATCGCTTCAGGATCCTCTCCACGCGGATTATCACTAGTCAGGATCACCACGTCGGCCAGTGCTCCGGCTACCCGCCCCATCAGCGGCCGCTTGCCCCGGTCCCGCTCACCCCCGCATCCGAAAACTACGATCACCCGCCCCCGGGCAAGTGATCGGCAGAGACGCAGAACCCGCTCCAGTGCATCGGCCGTATGGGCGTAGTCAACGAAAACCCGGAAACCCCGGTCGTTCTGAATCTCCTCCATTCGCCCCGGAATGCGTCGGAACCGCGAAAGCGATCCCGCCGCAGCTGCCGGCTCCACCCCCAGCTCCGCCGATATCGCCAGCGCCAGTAATGCGTTGCTCAGATTGAAATCTCCCGGCAACCGGAGCGTGACTTCCATCCCCGGTGCGGGCCACCTCCTCCCTCTCAGTCGGAAGCGACTCCCTGCGGGAGTGAAGCTCACATCCTCTGCCCGGTAGTCCGCCTCTCTCTGCACAGAGCACCGCACTACACGCATCCTGCCTTCCATCTCCGAGGCCAGCCGTCGCCCCCACGGACAATCGTCGTTGATGACCGCCACACCACCTGCCGCCGCCGCCAGTTCCGTCAACCTCTTCTTGGCCTGGTAATAATCCTCCATGCTGTGGTGGTAGTCCAGATGGTCACGGCTCAGGTTGGTGAATGCCGCAACGGTGAAATGGACGGCATCGGCCCGCTTCTGGTCCAGCGCGTGAGAGGAAACCTCCATCACCGCAGCGCGGCACCCGCAGCGTACCATTTCTGCCAGCAGAGCCTGCAATTCGGGGGCTTCTGGGGTCGTGCGGATCGCCGGGATCCGTCTCCTGCCGACAATGTATTCCACCGTACCCACCAGCCCGGTCTGAGTGCCGGCCTCTTCCAGGATCCACCGGACAAGGAAGGCAACCGTAGTCTTCCCATTGGTGCCGGTAACACCGACCACCGGGAGCTTCCTGGACGGCTCCTCCCAGTATCGCGCCGCTACAGCCGCCAGCGCCGCCCGTACATCCTCGGCGACCACCAGAGAGGCCCCC
>QNAJ01000044.1 GCA_003641465.1 Verrucomicrobiota bacterium
ATGCGGCATTAGTTAATGGTTCATGGTTAATTGTTGATTGTATCAAAAGAACAACCCAACAACTCGCCCCGACCTCTGACCACCGACCACCGACCTCCGACTTCTGGCAAGTGCCAACAATTGACCAATAACCATTACCCATTGACCCCCTGCGGGCCTTGCCTTCTCTGCAAAAGGCTTTCTTTGTCCCTCAGCAGGCGGGAGCTCAGATACCGATGCCCAGCAGAACCCCTACCTGATACACCGCGGCGGCGACTGCCCAGGCAATTACGGTCAGAAAGACCAGCTGCGCCAGCGCCAGCCGCCAGGACCCGGATTCGGCCCGCACCGCGGCGACGGTGGCGATACAGGGCATACTTATCAGGATAAACAATAACAGGGTAATCCCTACCAGCGGAGGATAGCTTTCGCGCAGCCGATGCTGCAGGACGGATGATTCTCCTTCCTCGACGGCGAAAATGATAGCCAGCTGGGAGATGAAAACCTCCTTGGCCACTACCGCGCCTACCAGAGCCGTACCGATGCGCCAGTCAAATCCCATGGGTCGAAGCACGGGTTCAAGACCCCGTCCTATGGCTGCTGCGTAGGTTCCCTGAAGCGGATCAGTTGTCCGGTCGAGCGCCGAGCCGGCTTTTCCCGTACGGGGGAAGTTTGTCAGGAACCACATCACCACCGACATCAGCAATATGATCGTGCCCGCCTTTCGGACGAACAGCCACGTGCGGAACCACATGTGGTGCAGAAGACTGATCAGCGTGGGCATGCGATAGGGGGGCAACTCCATAACGAAGGCACGGCCCTCACCCTTGAAGAGCGTACTCCGGAGCAGCCTCGCTCCTGCGACCGCAATAGCCACCCCGATCAGGTAGACTGTCCACAGCACCGGAGCCCGGAGCCTTGGCGGAAAAAATGCGGGGATGATCAGGCCGTAGACGGTAAACCGGGCGCTGCAGCTCATCAGGGGTATGATCATCATGGTCGTCAGGCGCTCCTTTTTCCCTTCAATCGTGCGGGTCGCCAGTACCGCGGGTACCGAACAGCCGAACCCGAGCAGCAGGGGAATGAAACTCCGACCGTGGAGTCCGATCTTGTGCATCAGCCGGTCCATGATGAAAGCCGCCCGCGCCATGTAGCCGGAGTCTTCCAGGATGGAGATGCCGAGGAAGAGAAAGACGATGTTGGGTAGAAATACCAGAACGTTGCCTACCCCGGAGATGATGCCGTCGGTGAGCAGGGATCTGGCAAGGATCGGCCATTGGGTGGGCCAGAGGCGTGTCACCAGTCCGGAAATGAATCGCACCCCATCCTCGATCCACGAACTGGGATACTGTCCCAGGGAAAAGGTGAGCTTGAAAAGCAGGTAAGCTGCTACCAGGAAGATCGGTATGCCCAGGAGGGGATGCATGACTACCGTGTCCAGGGCATCTGACAGCCTGTGCCGGGTCTCGGCGGTTCGGCAGACTGCTTCCTGGCAGGCGCCGGAAATTACACCATAGCGGCGTTCGGCAAAGACTACCGCCGGATCGTCCGAAAAACAGGTTCGGATCTTATTGCGGAGGGATTCCACTTCCCGGCGCAGGCTGTCGGGATCGGTGCACTTCTGCAGAACGCTTGCGGTGACCGGTTGATCGCCTTCCAGCAGCTTGAGGGCCAGCCAGCGGGGCAGGGCCAGCTTGTTCAGTTGAGGGTCGGCCGCAATGCGGTCCTGAAGGCGCTCCACCGCCCGGTCAAGGTCTTCTCCATACGAAATGCCGTGCGGACGGCGGTGATTCATCCGGTCCGCGATGACTTGGCGCAGCTCCTCAATACCTTCGTTCCTGGTGGCCACGGTGGTAACCACGGGAATGCCGAAGAGGCGGGAGAGGGTCCTTTGATCTACTGCATAACCGGAGGCTTGTGCCAGATCGTTCTTGTTTAGCACCAGAATCATGGGCATGGACAATTCCATGAGCTGGATCGCCAGGTAGAGGCTGTGCTCGATATTGGAGGCATCCACAATGCAGACCACCACGTCGAAATTGCGGTTCAACAGGACATCGCGCGCCACTTTCTCGTCCAGACTACGTGCGGAGAGGCTGTGGGTTCCCGGCAGGTCGGTGATTTCAACGCGTGTTCCGTTGTACCGGTACCAGCCGAGCTCCGCTTCCACGGTGACCCCCGGATAATTGCCGGTATGGCGCCTGCCGCCTGTGAGCGCGTTAAAGACGGTGGTTTTTCCGGAGTTGGGATTGCCGGCCAGAGCGACGCGGATGACATCCTTGCGAGCTGAGGTCATGGAATATTCCGTGCCGGGTTACTCTTCCCTGCAGAGTTCGACCAGGATTTTTTCAGCCATTCCGTGTCCGATGATAACTTTGCCGCCGCGGATTTCCACGACCACAGGACCTTGGCGTTCCGCTCGGACGACCTTGAGGATCGCGCCTGGCAATACACCCATTTCGGCAAGCCGCGCGGTCATTCCCGCTCCTCCACGGAATTGCCGTACCCGGACGCTGTCGCCTGCTTTAGCGCGCCAAAGGGCGAAGAGATTGGCCCCGGTCTGTGGGTCGGCGATCACGAAGCTTTCCCTTTTTTTCTCAGATATCTGCGGAACTCAGAATGTATCCGGCGGCCCGAAGGACTCCGGTGAACGAAACTCAGGAAAGCCTCGATACGCTGCACCACCGCGGGGCCCACATGGTGTTCCAGCCGACAGGCGGTTGCCTCGGCGGAATCCTCGGGAACCGCCAGCACTTCGACAAGAAATTTCTTGATCATCGCGTGCCGGCGCAGCACGGCCTCAGCCACATTCCGACCGTCGGGAGTTAATGAGACCGCTTCGTAAGGTGCATAGGATACCAGGTTCTTGGCCGCCAGAACGCGGAGAGCCGCACTTACCGTGGACTTGTGCACCGCCAGCTCATGGGCGATATCGCGCACGCGCGCATTTCCGCGTTGATCCAGCAGACGCAGAATCACTTCCAGATAATCTTCCTGTGTCGGACTGGCGTTCAGCATCATTGTTTTATAAACCCAACAAAGTAGCACAGACCAAACAAATTGCAACCCATGAAGGCCCCCGGATCCGGTGGGTCAGGCCGCCCCAAACGCCGGCCGGGATCAGGTAAGCCCTACAGCACGAAAAGTGCGGTCAACGTCCCGGAAATGCTGGTTCAGGTCGAAGGCCCGATCCAACTCCGCCGGACTCAGGTGGCGCATAATGCGCGGATCACCCCGTACCAGTTCCTGGAAAGACTCCCCGGATTCCCACGCTTTCATGGCGTTCTCCTGCACGATGCGGTACGCCTCTTCACGCTTCATCCCTTTCTCGGTAAGCAGCAGGAGAACCTGCTGTGAATGAATGAGACCGCGCGTCAGATCCAGATTGCGGCGCATGTTTTCCGGGAATACCCGCATGTCTCTTACCCACCCGGTCAACCGGTCAAGCATGTAGTCAAGCAGAATGGTGGCATCGGGAATGATGATACGTTCCGTAGAGGAATGTGAAATGTCCCGCTCATGCCACAGGGCCACGTTTTCCATGGCAGTGAGGGCATAGCCGCGCAGCACGCGTGCCATGCCGCAAAGCCGCTCCGCTACGATCGGATTGCGCTTGTGAGGCATCGCGGAAGACCCCTTCTGTGTCCGGCCGAAGAACTCTTCCACCTCCCGCACTTCGGTTCGGGCCAGGTGCCGGAATTCCTGCGCCCATCTCTCCACGGAAGCACCGACCAGCGCCAGCATCGACAGGTAATGCGCATGCAGATCGCGAGGGAGAACCTGTGACGAAACCGGCGCGGCTTTCAGCCCCAGCCTTCGACAGACATAGGTTTCCACGCTCCGGTCGAGATGTGCATGGGTGCCCACTGCACCGGAGAGTTGCCCGTAGCGGACGGTCTCCCGGGCCGATTGAAGGCGCTGTTCAGCACGTCCGAATTCGTCGTACATCTGGGCCAGCTTGAATCCGAAGGTAATCGGCTCGGCATGTACGCCATGAGTCCGCCCGATCATCGGCGTATATTTGTATTTTCTTGCCTTCTGGGCGACCGCCCGACGCAAGCGGCGGACATCGCGGATCAGAAGATCGGCGGCACGCACCATGAGAACTGCCAGCGCGGTATCAACCACGTCGGAGCTGGTCAGTCCGCGATGAATATGTCGGGAGGCCGGACCCACCTTCTCAGCCACACTGGTGAGAAAGGCGATCACGTCGTGGTTGACTTCGCGTTCGATTTCTTCGATCCGACGGAGATCAAAGGCGGCTTTCTTCTTTATTATGTTCCAGTCCCGCGCGGGTATCCGGCCCTTCCGGTACAGGGCTTCGCAGGCCAGGATTTCCACCCGGAGCCATGTCCGGAACTTGTTTTCCTCGGACCATAACTCTGCCATCTGCGGTCTGGTGTAGCGAGGAATCATCATGCTCCTCCTGCTTGCCGGCCGCTGCGCTGCCAGAGGATAGCACAGTGGAGTTCGTGACGTGAATGGAAAAACCGGACTGTGTTCGTCCTACGCCGACTGTATCTTCCCGGCATTGCTCCGCAGCCGATCCTCCTTCGGGGACCGGCGAAGCGGAGGGCTCCGCCGCGGAGGCGCCCTCGTGTATACCTCCTGATGCGGCGTAGCTATATGTCGAAGTAGAGCACGAACTCGTACGGATGGGGCCGCGATTCCAGTGCAGAGACCTCGTTTTCGAGCTTGTAATTGATCCACGTTTCGATCACGTCTTCGGTGAAGACGTCGCCCTTGAGCAGCCAGTCATGATCCTTCTCCAACGCTGCCAGCGCTTCGCGCAGAGACCCGGGCGCCTTGGGCACCTTGGCCAGCTCTTGCGGAGGAAGATCGTAGATGTCCTTGTCCAGCGGTTCGCCCGGATGGATCTTGTTCTGGATGCCGTCCAGCGCTGCCATCAGCATAGCTGAGAACGCCAGATAGCCGTTACAGCTCGGATCCGGACACCGGAACTCCACACGCTTGGCCTTGGGTGAGGTCGAATACATGGGTATGCGACAGGCCGCACTCCGGTTCCTCCGGGAATAAGCCAGGTTGATAGGCGCTTCGAATCCGGGAACCAGGCGCTTGTAGCTGTTCATCGTCGGGTTAGTGAAAGCCAGCAGCGCCGGTGCATGCTTCAACAGGCCGCCGATGGCAAACAGGCCCGTATCGCTCAGACCCGCGTAGCCATCCCCCGCGAATATGTTCTTGTCGCCTTTCCACAGTGACATGTGTATATGCATGCCGCTTCCGTTGTCATTATGGAGAGGCTTGGGCATGAAGGTGGCCGTCTTGCCGTGTCTGGCGGCTACATTTTTCACCACGTACTTGAATTTCAGAAGTTTGTCACCCATTTCCACCAGGGGGGAGAAGCGCATGTCGATTTCTCCCTGGCCGCCGGTAGCCACCTCGTGGTGATGCGCTTCGGTTTCAACACCGATCGCCTCCAACGTCAGCATCATTTCGCTGCGGATGTCCTGCAGCTTGTCAGCGGGCGGGCAGGGGAAATAGCCCTCCTTGAAGCGGATCTTGTATCCCAGATTCGGCTCTTCCCGGCGGCCCATATTCCAGCGTCCCTCAATGGAATCCAGGAAGTAGTAGCCTTCGTGTTCTCTCTGGTCGAAGCGGACATTGTCAAAGATGAAGAATTCCGCCTCCGGGCCGAAGTAGGCCACGTCCCCGATGCCGGTACTTTTGAGATAGGCTTCGGCCTTGCGGGCGATATTGCGCGGATCACGAGTGTAATCCTCGCCGGTTACCGGGTCACAAATGTTACAGATCATGACCAGGGTCTTTTCCGCGAAGAAGGGGTCGAGAAACGCGGTGGAGGGATCGGGTTTGACCAGCATGTCGGACTCGTTGATGGCCTGCCATCCGCGAATGCTGGACCCGTCGAATCCGATGCCCTTTTCAAAGGTATCCACATCCATAACGTGGGCGGGTACGGAGAAGTGCTGCCACAGCCCGGGGAAATCCATGAATCGCAGATCAACGATCCTGATGCCTTCCCGGGCAATATAGTCCACCACGTCCTTCGGCGTTTCCAGTTTGAGCATGGTCATCTACCTCCCGATACTTGCTCTCATTTTTACCGATGTGTTTCCGCAGATTGCTCGGCTATAGGGTCTGCCCGCTACCGGGACGGGCGGACCGCCGTGTGCTGCGGACATCATGCTGCGTTCCCTGCCGTTCGTTCAGGCTCCGGATGCACTCTAGCATGCCGGGATGGGTTTTCCAGATTTTTGGATGGATGGATGGACCGTAGAATCTGGCGGATATGACCGGGAACGCCTGTCAGAAGCAACGCGCGTGCGGCGAGCTCCGCCGCGGCCGATGCCCTGTCCAAGCTCCTCGTGTATCGTAGAGACGATGGACAGACCCGGCCCCTATTTCTGAGCATGTAAGCGGTACGGGTGAGCACTTTTATTACAGATTCCTGCCCCTGGCGTGCGTGATGTCTGTGGCTTTCGCCGGAAACTCGCGATCTTCTTCTATTGCAGTGGACCCGATATACCGCGGTTGGTGCCCCGAAGGGCACTGTCATCGGAGAAGCGGAACGATAGTCTGATGCAAACGCCCGTCCGGAATAAGAGCGTCAGCCCGGATTCATGCAACCCAACCGCGGAGTTTCATCGCCTCGACCACGCGTCCGACCGCCACAACATAGGCAGCCTGGCGCATATTGATATCATATTTCTTTGATGCATTCAGGACGGAATGATAAGCGGCGGTGATTTTGCGATCCAGCCGCTCATGGACATCCTTTTCATCCCAGTAATACATGTAGAAATTCTGAACCATCTCGAAATAGGAGACTGTCACTCCACCGGCATTGCAGAGAAAGTCCGGTATCACGTGAACACCCTTTCTGTACAGGATCTCATCCGCTTCCGGCGTAGTCGGTCCATTAGCCAGTTCGGCAACGATTTTGGCTTTGATGTTGGCAGCGTTCTTTGCGGTGATGACATTTTCCAGGGCTGCAGGAATGAGGATATCCACATCCAGTTCCAGAATGTCTTCATTCGAAATCTGCTTGCTGTTCGGGAAATTAACGACCGACCCGGTCTCTGTCTTGTGTTTGTGAACTGCCTCCGGATCGAGCCCTTCCTGCGCGAATATGCCGCCTTTGCTGTCACTGACCGCAACAACCTTGCAGCCGAGAATGGATTGCGCCAGACACGCAGCGTAATATCCAGCGTTTCCGTAACCCTGGATAGCAACGGTAGCCTTCTTGAGATCAATGCCGAGCTCCTTTGCGGCTTCGCGAAGTGTGTATATCCCCCCGCGGGCCGTGGCGTCACCCCGTCCGGCGGATCCCCCCAGGCTGAGCGGTTTGCCGGTGATAACGCCGAACTGATTCCTGCCGGCAATTTTCGAGTATTCATCCATCATCCACGCCATGATCTGGGGAGTGGTGTAGACATCGGGGGCGGGAACGTCTTTGTCCGGACCGATGAACTGGTAGATTGCCCGGATGTACGCGCGGCTCAAGCGTTCCAGTTCCCCGGGTGACATTTCCTTGGGATTGCAGATGACTCCGCCTTTTCCGCCGCCGAGCGGCAGATCCAGCAGCGCACACTTCCACGTCATCCAGGCCGCCAGCGCCCGCACGGTATCAATTGTTTCCGCCGGATGGAATCGGATTCCGCCCTTGGTCGGACCCCTGGCATCGTTGTATTGGACTCTGAATCCCTGAAACACCTTGACAGAGCCATCGTCCATGCGAACCGGCAAAGATACGTGAATCTCGCGCATGGGAGCCCGGAGGATAGCATGCGAAGCAGGATCCAGATTCATAATCTTCGCGCACTCATCCAATTGCTTCCGTGCAACCTCAAAGGGATTATCTTGTGTCATTTCCTTTCCTCCTTTTTTGCGTCCTGTCTTCTTCTGCCTGCAATCCTGCCGACGCTTGCCGGCCCCGCCGCCTGCCGGGATCCACATGAGGCTCAACGCCCCGGAGCGGACACGGCCTCGGAAAATCGGATGCGCTTTTATATCCACACAGGTGGCTGTCGGCAATCCCCAAAAAGCAAATAATTTCCCCCCGATTCAGCCTCCGCTGGAGCATGCAGGGACCGTGAGGCCTGTTCACCACTGCCGACTATGCCGTAAAGCTGCAGGGGTGCTGAGGTCCCGCAAAGAGCGGCCGTTCACGTGCTGCCGGTTAGCGGGAAAATCGTGGGTGATTTCGTGATCCGTCAGGGGAGTGTCCGGTTCCCATCCTGGAGTGCAGGAGGAAGCTGGTTGCCTGCCGTCCGGAACCCTTGCAGAAGATAGCCGCCGGCAGGGCCGTATCCTGCCCCCGGTGCGCCCACCGGAACACCCTTTCAGAAGGCCGGAATGGAAAGAATGGTGGGATTGCTGCGGCCCGACTCCCTGTCGGGCCTTGCCCTTCGGGCCGCGCCCCGATGTTCATCGGGGCGGGCTTTGCTCGCGGCTACCCCACGCCGCTCGCAATCGAACCCGATGCGTGACTTCTCGCCCACCCCGGTGAAAGACGGCGTGCCGCCCTGTGGCGGCACCTCCGTCTTTCATGGCGGAGGGGGTGGGATTCGAACCCACGGTCCCGGTTTTGGCCGGGACACGCGATTTCGAGTCGCGCGCATTCATCCACTCTGCCACCCCTCCGCGGAAGTGATTGTGGGCTGCGGTCAGCGGGCAGGCAAGGGCTTTTCCCGGCGTATGAACTTAGACGGGAGCGGGAGATGGATCAAGGGAGGTGTCCGGTCATGTCATGGAGACAATATCAGACAGGTGCCTTGCCGGGCTGCAGGGTACGGTTGTATTCTACGGCTCGGCGGGTGCTGCCGGGTACTGCGGCGCTGGCCGGAAACGGAAAGGGGACGACGATGGCTACCGAGGTCTACCAGGTATACAAGTGCGAGAAGTGCGGAAACATCGTGGAGGTGCTGCATCGCGGGGCGCCGTCACTGGTGTGCTGCGGCGAACCGATGAAGCTGCTGGAGGAGCACAGTGCGGATTCCAGTGTGGAAAAGCATGTTCCGGTGGTGGAAGCCACTGACGCCGGTGTCAAAGTAAAGGTTGGCAGCGTGCCCCATCCCATGGCGGAGGAGCATTTCATTGAGTGGATCCAGGTGATCAGCGGAAACCGGGAGTACAAGACGTTCCTCAAGCCCGGCGGGGAGCCGGAAGCGGAGTTCCCGGTTTCGCGGGACGAGATCACGGCGGTGCGCGAGTACTGCAGCGTGCATGGTCTGTGGAAGGGCTGATCCCGACGGCCGGCAGGGCAGGCCTCCGAGAAATGGCGGATAAGAGTGCCTAATTTCCGTGCCGGAGCTCTGCTCGCCTTTTCCTTCGGACTGTATGTGGTGAGTTCCTGTAACGGCGAGCGCCGGAGAGGGGTCCTCTGCAACACGGTCATGCTGCTGACCGCCAGGCCGCCGTGGCTGCCCGCAGCGGGCGCACATTCGACAAATACACGGAGATCCCTTTCG